>JBCDGX010000341.1:0-6521 GCA_038750805.1 Myxococcota bacterium | reverse complement strand
GGATCGACATTGCCGCCCCCCGCGGCACGCCGATCAAGGCGACCGCCGATGGCGTCGTCACCTTCGTCGGGCGCCACCATGGCGAGCGCGGAGTTCGGGGAGGAGACCGACTCGAAGCTCCCGACGGTGCAGGTGGGCGACCCCTTCATGGAGAAGCTTCTCCTCGAGTGCTGCCTCGAGATCTTCGCGACGGGCTGTCTCGAGGGCATCCAGGACATGGGCGCGGCGGGGCTCACGTCCTCCTCCGTCGAGATGGCGGCGCGCGCGGGGAACGGCATCGAGCTCCACCTCGACGCGATCCCGCGGCGCACGAAGCGCCTCACGCCCTACGAGATGCTGCTCAGCGAGTCCCAGGAGCGCATGCTCATGGTCGCGAAGGCCGGCCGTGAGCAGCAGGTGCTCGACGCCTGCGCGAAGTGGGACCTCGAGGCCGCGGTCGTCGGCGTCGTCACGGACACGGGGCGCTTCGTCTGCACGGCCACGCCGGGGCACGATCCCCTCGACCCGGAGAGCGCCTCGCCGGCGCCGGTGGTGGTCGCGGACCTGCCCATCGGGCTCCTCGCGGACGACGCCCCGAAGTACGACCGGCCGCAGGAAGAGCCCGAGCCCGCCGAGCGCGACACCGCCGAGGTGCCGCTCCTCGGGGACGCTCCGGGTCGCCAGACCGAGGACCTCGGCGCCGAGCTCCTCACGCACGTCGGGAGCCCGAACATCCGCAGCCGCCGGAGGATCTGGCGGCAGTACGACCACGTCGTCCGCGACGGCACGGTGCTCGGGCCCGGCCAGGCCGACGCCGCCGTCGTGCGCGTGTTCTGCGAGGAGCCCGGGAAGCCGACGATCCGCAAGGCGCTCGCGATGAGCGTGGACTGCAACGGGCGCCACGTGGAGCTCGATCCCTTCCAGGGGGCCGCCATGGCCGTGGCCGAGTGCGCGCGGAACGTGGCCTGCGCCGGCGCCAAGCCCCTGGGCACGACGGATTGCCTGAACTTCGGCAACCCCGAGGTCCCCGAGACCATGTGGCGCTTCGCCCGGGCCATCGATGGCCTGGCCGCGGCCTGCAAGGCCCTCGACGTGCCCATCGTGAGCGGCAACGTGAGCCTCTACAACGAGACGGACGGCCGGCCGATCCTGCCGACGCCGACGGTCGCGGTGGTCGGGCTCCTCGACGACGTCGAGGACCGCGTCGAGCTTCGCTTCCGCAGCGCCGGCGACCTCGTCGCGCACCTCGGCGTGCCGAGCCGCGGCGAGCTCGGGGGCTCCGAGTGGCTCACGCAGCGGGTCGGGGGCGTCTCCGGCGCGCCGGTGGGCATCGATCTCGACGCCGAGAAGGCGCTCCAGCAATGCCTTCGCGAGCTGGCCAAGGCGCGGGTGCTCGCGAGCGCCCACGACGTGTCCGACGGTGGGCTCGGCGCGTGCCTCGCGGAGAGCTGCATCGCCGGGGGCATGGGTGCGACGGTGCGGGTGCCGGCGGCTCCGGCGGCCCCGCTCGAGGCGCGGCTCTTCGCCGAGGAGCCGACGCGCGTGGTGCTGAGCTTCGCCCCGGCGCAGCGCGAGACCGTCGAAGCCATCGCGGCTCGGCACGGCGTGCCTCTCGAAGTCCTCGGAGAGGTGGGCGGGGATGCCCTCGTCCTCCGCGATGGCGAGACCGAGGCGGCCCGCGTGGACGTCGGCGCCCTCGCGAAGCGACACGGCGCGGCGCTCGACGCCATCGTCGCGGAGTGACGAGGCCTCAGGCGACGTCGCGGAGCGGCGTCTCGGCGCCTTCCCGGCGCTCGGGGGCCTCGCGCATCATGCGGGCGCAGGCCCGGCGCGTGACGAGCGCGCGGTAGGCGAAGAGCGTCCGCAGCCCCGCTCCGTTGAAGAGCAGGTGCGTCAGGAGCGCCTTGGGCATCGGCGGATGCGCGTACTCGATGTGGTCGATGACGCGCGTCCGCTGCCCCTCGGCCTCGGGCACGAAGGTGTGGGTGTGGCGCCAGTGCGCCATCGGCCCTTCGACCTGCACGTCGACGAAGCCCGTCTCGCTCACGTCCTCGTGGCGCGCGGTCCAGGCCACCGGCAGCGGACCGAAGCGGAGCGTGAAGCGCGCGACCATGCCCTCCTCGAGGGCACCGAACTCGTGCAGGTCGAGCCCGAGGAGCGGCGGCGTCAGATCGCGCAGCACCGTCGTCGCGCCGTGAAAGCGGCGCACGGTATCCAGATCGGCCGGGACCTCGAACTCGTGGTGGAAGACGCCCACGCGAGCTACTCAGGGCCTGAAACCTCTCCGGGTCAAGGCGTGCGCCACGGATTTCGGCCGGGAGCACGCACGATCGCCAGCAATTTCAACCATGTTCGCCTCCCCTCGGCTGCTGATGCTCGGGCTCCTCGCGTGCGGCTCCTCGCCGGCGCCGGCCGCCCTCCCGGAACCGGTGCGCTTCGCGCCCTGCGCGCTCGGTACGCAGCGCCTCGAGCTCCCGGTGCCCGAAGGCCGCGTGCTCGTGGCCGCCCCCGAAGCCTGCGTGCTGGCGCGGGAGGAGGACGACGGCACGCTCCTCGTGATCACGGCGCTCGAGAGCGGGACCGAGGCTTTCGAGGCCGCGCGGGACGATCCGGACCGCTTCGTCGCGGGTCTCGCGCTCCTCGGGTCCGCGCCGGAGCGCACGGGCGCGGGGGGGGCTCGCTTCCTCGGGCGGGAGCGGCGCACGACGCGCTGGCGGACGTCGGTCGATCCCTACGGGGCGCGCGAGGTCCACTCGCTGAGGGCCGAAGCGCTGGCCCCCGCGGGGCTCCAGGTGCTCCTGGTCCTCGCGATCCACGCGCCCGGCGATTCCGAAGCCGCGTCCTCGCTCTTCGCCATCCTCGCGGCGGCGCGTCTCCCACGGGACTGAGCGGCCCCGCGGCTCAGGCGACCCGATGCGCGTCGAGGCCCGGCACGGGGCGCTTCTCCCCGCGGAGCTCGACGCTCACGAGCTTCGAGATGCCCGGCTCCTCCATGGTCACGCCGTAGAGCACGTCCGTGAACTCCATGGTCCGCTTCGAGTGCGTGATGACGATGAACTGCGAGCGCTCGGTCATCTGCCGGATGGCCTGCGCGAAGCGGCTGATGTTCGCCTCGTCGAGCGGCGCGTCGACCTCGTCGAGGAGGCAGAAGGGGCTCGGCTTGTACTGGAAGATGGCGAAGATCAGCGCCACCGCCGTGAGCGCCTTCTCGCCGCCGCTCATCAGCTCGAGGCTGCCGAGCTTCTTGCCCGGGGGCTGCGCGACGATGTCGACGCCGCTCTCGAGGATGTCGTCCGGGGCCGAGAGCTTCAGCTCGGCCTTGCCGCCACGGAAGAGCTCGGGGAAGAGCCGCTTGAAGCGCTCGTTCACCGCCACGAAGGCCTCGCGGAAGAGCTTCCGGGACTCGCGGTTCATCTGGCGAATGGCCGCCTCGAGCTTGCGGAGCGCCTTCTCGAGGTCCTCCTTCTGCGCCGAGAGCCGCTCGTAGCGCTCGCTCTTCTCCTCGTACTCCTCGATGGCCATCAGGTTGATCTCGCCCATGCGGTCGATCAGCCGGAGGAGCTCGCTCGCCCGCTCGCGCTCGCTCGCGGTGGGCATGGGCCGGTCGTGGTAGTCGATGAGCACGGACCGAACGTCCGTCCGGTGCCGCTCCTCGATCTTCGCGAGCAGATGCTCGAGGGCGAGCTGGAGCTCCCGGTCACGGAGCGCGAAGTCCTGCGCCGCCCGCGCCAGGCCGTCGATGCGCGTCCGGACGGTCTTGAGCCCGACCTCGCCCTGGCCGAGGCGATGCTGGGCCTCGTCGAAGCGCCCCCGCGCCGCGCCGAGCGCCTCATGCGCGTCCATGGCCTCGCCCACCACGGCGATCCGTCGCTCGCGGCTCGCCAGCACCCCCGCGACCAGCTGCCCCTGCTCCGCCGCGCCGGCGGCGACGTCGCCCCGGAGCCGCGCCTCGCGGGTCGCGCCCTCCTCGAGGGCCTCGTCGAGGCGGCGAAGGGCGGCGCGATCGCCCTCGGCCCGCTCTCGGGCCTGGGCCGCGCGGACGCGCACCTCGGTGACCCGCCCGGCCTGCTCCTCGACGGCGTGGCGCCGCTCGGCGTCCACGGCCTCGGCGGCGCCGAGCTCGAGCCGCGCCTCCTCGAGGGAGCCGCCGGCGTGGGCGATCTCCGCCCGGGCGACCTGCTCCTCCTCCGCGGCGGCGACGAGCTGCGCGTCGAGGCGCGTGGCCTCGCCGGCCAGCGCGTCGAGGCGCTCGACGATGCGCGTCTCCTCGTCCGCGAGGCGCCGCTGCTCCTGGCTGACCTCGACGATGGCGAGCTCGGCGTCGTGCGCCTCGGTCTGCGCGGCCTCGATGGCGGCCTGGCGCTTCGCGATGCCGCTCCGGAGCTCCCCGTGGTGATGCTGGGCGAGCGTCAACCGCGCCTCGAGCGCATCGGTGAGGGCGCTGAGCTCGCGGGTCTCGCGCTTGAGCTCGAGCATGTGCGCCGCGCCGTCGTCCCCGGTGCCTCCGGTGAGCTGACCGTCCGGCGCGAGGCGCTCGCCCGCGAGGGTCACGAGCGTCACGTCGAGGGACGCCGCCCGGTGGAGCCGAAGCGCCGCGTCGAGGTCCGTCACGACGACGAAGCGGCCGAGGAGATGCCGGGCCAGATCCTCGTCGTCGGCGGCGACCTGCACGAGGCCCTCGAGCGGCCCCACGAAGCCCGGGTCCTCGCGCCAGCTCTCGGGAAGCGAGGGCCGGCCGCCGGCGACGCGCCGGGGGCGCCGCGGGACGAGGGTCGCCCGCCCCTTCTCACCCTCGCGAAGGTAGGCGAGGGCCTCGACGCCATCCTCGAGCGCATCGACGACCACCGCCTGGAGCGCCCCGCCGAGGGCCCCGGCGAGCGCCGCCGTGTGCGCCTCGCGCACCTCGAGGCGGTCGGCGACGAGGCCATGAACGCCCTCGGAGCCCGGCGCCGGCACCTGACCGGCGGAGGTCCCGCCGAGGTGCCGCTTCATCAGCGCACGCACCCCGGCGCCCACGCCCTCGAAGCGCGCGTGCAGCTCCTCGAGGGAGCGCAGGCGCGAGCGGCGCCCGGCGAGCTCCTCCCGAAGCCCTTCGAGCTCCCGGTCGCTCTCGCGGATGTCCTCGCGGAGCGAGGTCAGCTCGGCCTCGATCTCGCCCCGCCGCGCCGCGGTCGCCTGCCGGTCGCCACGGAGCCCCTCGAGCCGAGCGACCAGCGCCTCGCGCTCCTCCTCGAGCGCCGCGCGCCGCGCGAGAAGCGACTCGCGCTCGGTCTCGAGGCGGGCCTTCCCCTCACGGGCTTCGTCGCGGCGTCGGGCGAAGCCGGCGAGCACCGTCTCGGCGCGGGCGATGCGCTTCTCGGCCTCGGCCACGCGCTCCCGCGCCTCGCGGACCCGTCCCTCGGCCTCGGCCACGGAGGCGCGCCGTCGCTCGAGCTCGGCGCTCTGCTTCTCGAGGATGCCCGCGGCCTCGCGCTCGACGCGCTCGCGCTCGGCGGTGGCGTGCGCCAGGGCTTCGCGCTCCTCCGCGAGGCGCCGGCGCTGACCGAGGAGCTCCCCGAGCTCGCGCTCCGCCAGCTGCTCCTTCTCCTGGAGCGCGAGGAGCCGGTCCATGCGCTGCTGGATCTGTCCCTCGAGGAGCTGGACCTCGTTGTCGAGACCGTAGGCGCGGTTCTGGAGCTGCTCGACGCGCGAGCCGAGGCGCGCGGCGTCGGCGCGCTCGGCCTCGAGCTCCGCCTCGCGCACGCGGAGGGCCACGCGGGCGCCCTCCTCCTCGGCGCGGGCCTGCTCGAGCTGGACGCGCACGAGGTTCGTGCCGTGGAAGAGGTCCAGGTACTCGAAGGAGGCGAGCCAGAGCTCGAGGTCCCGCACCTCGTCGCGGTAGCGCTTGTAGCGCTCGGCCTTCTGCGCCTGCCGCTTGAGGCTGGCGAGGCTCTTTTCGAGCTCGCCGAGGATGTCGCCGACGCGGAGCAGGTTCTGCCGCGTCTGGTCCATCTTCCGCTCGGCGGCGCGCTTTCGGACCTTGAACTTCGTGACGCCCGCCGCCTCCTCGATCATCGAGCGCCGGTCGGCGGGCTTCGACGAGACGATGAAGCCGATGCGTCCCTGTTCGATGATCGAGTACGCGCGACGGCCGACGCCCGTACCGAGAAAGAGGTTCGTGACGTCGAGGAGCCGGACCGGCGTCCGGTTGATCATGTAGTCGGAGCGACCCTGACGATCGAGGCGTCGCGCCACCGTGATCTCGGCGTAATCGCGGTACTCCGGCGGGGTGAGGCCGTCCTCGTTGTCGAAGGTGATCGCCACCTCGGCGAAGCCGTGGGGACCCCGGCTCTCCGAGCCGTTGAAGATGACGTCGTCCATCGCCTTGCCGCGGAGACGACCCGGCGACTGCTCGCCCATCACCCACTTGATGGCGTCGACGACGTTCGACTTTCCACAGCCGTTCGGGCCGACGATGCCGGTCACTTCGTGGTCGAAGTGCAGCACGGTCCGGTCGACGAAGGACTTGAAGCCCACGATCTCGAGCTTCTTGATCTTCACGG
>JBCDGX010000340.1:0-6532 GCA_038750805.1 Myxococcota bacterium | reverse complement strand
GCGCCTCGGCGACGCCCCGGCCGCCGAGCGCGCCCTCGAGGCCGCGGCGCGGGACGCCCCCGACGACGCGCGGGCCCGAGCGCTCCTCGAGCGCGTCCGCGCCGATGTCGCGGAGGCCCTCGGCGCCGAATGACGCAGTGGGTGAAGTTCCCCCTCCGGCGTCACCCAGGCGTCACCGCCCGGGGCCCCACGAGGTTTGCGAAAGGCCCCCGTCCCCTGTCACCCAAGCGGCGCCCGGCGGGTGGCGCGCGGGCTCACGATGGGACGAGGACGGCAATGAAGCTTCGATTCATTCAGCGGCTCGG
Organism: Myxococcota bacterium; assembly: GCA_038750805.1. Taxonomy (GTDB): domain Bacteria; phylum Myxococcota_A; class Polyangia; order Polyangiales; family Houyiibacteriaceae; genus CALCTH01. The sequence goes on along the minus strand of JBCDGX010000340.1, from coordinate 6,227 downwards.
GCTGGCCGCGGCGCTCGTCGGCGCGGCGGTGGGCTGCGGCGACGACGACGGCGGCAGCACCGGCACGGACATGGGCCTGGACATGACGACGGTCGACATGGGCTCCGATGCGGGCGTCGACATGGGCATCGATTCGGGCGTCGACATGGGCGTCGATTCGGGCGTCGACATGGGCGTCGATGCCGGCGTGGACATGGGCCCGGGCGACATGGGCATGGACTCCGGCGTCGACATGGGCGACCCGGCGGCCATGACGTCCATGCAGATCGCCGCGGTCCGCACGGGCGGCTCCGGCGCGATCACCGACGCGACGATCACCCGCGTCCAGGACGAGCTCAGCTCCTTCGACCCGGCGGGCTTCTTCGTCCAGGCCGAGCGGGGCGGGCCGGCCCTCTTCGTCGAGACCGACATCGCCGCGCTCACGCCGGCCCCGGCGCCGGGCGACGTGGTCAGCTTCACCGTCGACACCACGACCGTCGACGGCGGCCTGACCCGCGCCGTGGCGATCAGCGGTTACACGCGCACGACGACGGGCGCGGACGTCTCCGCCCTCGCCGAGGACATCTCGGCGGCCACGGACGTGGTCACGAACCTCGACGATTACGAGAGCGAGCTCGTCACCCTGGCCGTGACGATCACCGAGGCGCCCGGGGGCGCCGGGGACCCCTTCGAGGCGGCCAACGTCGATACGGCCGGCGTGATGGGCGAGGGCCGGAACTTCCGCTTCCGCGGCAACGTGCTCGGCCTCCTCGGCCTCGAGGTCGGCTGCATGCTCGACCTCACCGAGGTCATCATGTGGCGCTTCAACACGGCGGCGCAGCCCCAGGCCATCGACGTCGGCGAGGTCAGCGGCACCTGCCCGACGACCACGGCCTTCACGAACGACCCGACGTCCCTCGACGAGAGCACGATCACCCTCGCCTTCACGCGCCCCATCGACCCGGCGACCTTCGTGGCGGGCGAGCTGACGGTCACGCCCATGGGCGGCGCCGCGCTCACGGTCGCGAGCGTCCTCTTCGACGGCACCGGCGCCACCGTGACCCTCGCCGCGGGCAGCGAGCTGGAGAGCGGCACCGAGTACAGCGTCGAGCTCTCGGGCGTGAGCGACTACCTCGGCCAGGACATCGACCCCTCGGGCAACGTCCGGAGCTTCACCTTCGACGCGATGCTCACGCCGAGCGAGCAGATCGCCCTCGTCCGCGCGACGGACGGCGTCCTCACGCCGGCTCTCGACGTCGAGAACGTCACGGTGACCGCGACGCGCCCGCTGATCGGCAGCGACCCCGCGGGCTTCTTCGTCCAGGCGGACAACCTGGGCCCGGCGCTCTTCGTCGCCGTCGACCCGGCGACGCTCACGCCGGAGCCGGAGGTCGGGGACGTGGTCAGCTTCACCGCCGAGGAGACCACGGTCACCAACGACCAGCACCAGGTCATCGACGTCTCGGGTCTGAGCCGCTCGATGACCGGCGTCTCCGTCGCCGGCCTCGTGCAGGACCTGAGCGCGGCCACGGACACGGTGAGCGCCCTCGACGATTACGAGAGCGAGCTCGTCACCATCACCGGCACGACGACCGGCGGCGACGGCTTCGCGGGCACGGGCCACCGCTCCGTGCCCTTCGACTCGGCCGGCGTCGTCGGCGACCCGGACCTCCTCTTCCGCTTCCCGCAGGAGACCCTCGACGCCCTCAACGCGGACAGCTTCGAGGAGGTCATGGGCGTCCGGCAGAGCTGCACGCTCACCGTCGGCCCCTCACCGGTCTGGCGCTTCCGCACCGACGCGCAGCTCCAGGCCATCCGGACCGGCGAGGTCAGCGGCACCTGTGACGAGAGCTTTCGGGTCACGGCCGGAGCTACCCCCATGGCGACGGAGGTGACCCTTACGTTCTTCCGCGCCCCCGAGGAGGCCTCGGTGCAGCCGGCGGACTTCGCGCTCACGCTGGCAGGCGGCGCGGCCGGTCCAGCCGTCACGACCGCGGTGGTCGCGGGCCGAACGGTGACCCTGACCCTGGCCACCGGGCTCACGGTGGGCGTCGACACGACCATCACGGTCACCGGCGTCGACAGCATCCTCGGCGAGGCCATCGATCTGACGGCGAACACGGCCCTCGTGAACTTCGGAACCGGACCCGTCACGCCGACCGTCGGAGACTTCATCCTCAGCGAGTACGTCGAGGGCTCCAGCAACAACAAGGCCATCGAGATCGCGAACCTCAGCGCCGACGATTTCGACCTCTCGACCTGCTCACTCCGTCTCTACCGAAACGGGAGCGCGACGGTCTCCGGCACCCTCGCACTGAGCGGTACCCTCGCCGCCGGCGCGGCGCAGGCTTGGTGCAACAACAACTTCAACGACGACCCTCCGCTGATGGCCGCCACGACGCTCTGCGACGAGCTGTCCACCAGCACGGTGCTCACGTTCAACGGCGACGACGCCCTCGATCTCGTCTGCGGGGCCGCAGGCGCCGAGGTCACCTACGACGTCTTCGGACGGATCGGGGAAGACCCGGGCGCGTCCTGGCCGGTCCCGCCCATGGGCGGCCCGGCGCCGGCCGTCACCACCGCCAACCAGACGCTTCGCAAGGACTGCACGGCCGCGGCCGATACGGACGGCTCGGACGTGTTCGACCCGGCCACGGACTACGCGGACTTCGCGTCCGACACCTTCGACGACCTCGGCACGTACGTCTGCCCCTGAGGCCCTGAAACCGGACGCGCCGGCGGCCCTCGGTCGCCGGCGTTTCCGTTCCGTCTCCGGGAGACGCCGTTCCCGCGGGCGTTGCGTGGCGTCCTCGCGGCGGCGCTTGCGCCGGCCCTCGCCGTTCACAGACCGCGCGCATGAGCTGGGAACAGGAAGCCGTCAGCGCCGCGGACGTCGCCGCGCGTGTGCCCAACGGGGCCCGCATCTACGTGCACGGGGCGGCCATGACGCCGACGCCGCTCCTCGAGGCCCTCGCCGCCCGTGCGGACGTGGAGGGGGTGCGCCTCTACCACCTCCACCTCGACGGACCCCTCGCCCACCTCGAGGCGCCGGACCCCGGGCGGATCCTCGACGTCTCGCTCTTCACCGGGCCCGGCTGCCGGAAGGCCATCGCCGACGGCCACGCGGACTTCGTGCCGGTCTTCCTCGGGCGCATCCCGGAGGTCTTCCGCGAGCGCGTGATCCCGCTGAACGCCGTCTTCGTGCAGCTCTCGCCGCCGGACAAGAACGGCCTCTGCTCCCTCGGCACGAGCGTCGACGCGACCATGGCGGCGATCCAGAGCGCGGACCTCGTGCTCGCGGAGATCAACCACCGGGTCCCGCGCACGCACGGCCACACCTTCGTCCCCCTCGCGCGCGTCGACGCCTTCTGCATCAGCGACCGGCCGCTTCACGCCCACGACCCGGTCGCGCCCACGGCCGTCGAGGAGGCCATCGGCGCCCAGGTCGCCGAGCTCATCCCGGACGGGGCGACGCTCCAGATGGGCATCGGCGCCATCCCCGACGCCGCCCTCGCGCGCCTCGGGAACAAGCACGACCTCGGCGTGCACACGGAGATGTTCTCGGACGGGCTGATCCCGCTCCTCGAGGGGGGCGTGGTCACGAACCGGAACAAGTCCGTGCACCCGGGCCGCACGACCACGACCTTCGTGGCCGGCTCGCAGGCCCTCTTCGACTTCGTCGACGACGATCCGCGCTTCGAGTTCCATCCCTGCGACCGGACGAACGACACGCGGCTCATCCAGAAGAACCCGAAGGTCGTCGCCATCAACTCGGCGCTCGAGATCGACCTCAGCGGCCAGGTCTGCGCCGACTCCATCGGTTCGCGCATCTACTCGGGCATCGGCGGGCAGATGGACTTCATGCACGGCGCGGCCATGAGCCGCGGCGGCCGGCCGATCATCGCGCTCCCCTCGACGGCCGGGAAGGGCCGCTTCTCGCGCATCGTACCGACGCTCAAGCCCGGCGCGGGCGTGGTCACGACGCGCGGGCACGTGCGCTGGGTGGTCACGGAGCACGGCGCCGTGAACCTCCACGGCATGACGCTGCGCGAGCGCGGCGAGGCGCTCATCCGCATCGCGCATCCGGACTGGCGCGCGGAGCTCCGGAAGGACTTCGCGGCGCTCCGGCATTTCCCGCCCGCGGAATGAGCCCGGCGCCGATCGTCGCGGCATGGCGAGGCGATCGGTCTACGCATGGTCTATCCTATGACCGTGCGTTGGCTTCTTCTTGCGGCGGCCCTCTCGGGCTGCTTCGGCAGCGTCGTCGTCGACCGGGGCGAGGAGGGCGGCGGCACCCTCGACGCCGGCGTTACCGAGGCGTGCGTCGCGCAGGTCGGTGGGGGCGTCGGCGGCTGCATCGACGAGCGCTTCTTCGACGTGGAGATCCCCGGCGCCTGCGTGCGCTTCTCCTTCGACGGGAACACCTGCGTCATGGACTTCCCGCCGCCGCCGCCGGGGCTGAGCGTCGACGGCGGCGGCACGCACGCCTTCATCAGCGCGCAGGTCTCGCGGCGCTGCCCGGCGTCCATGGGGCGCTTCGTCGAGAGCATCACAGGCGCGCTCGTCTTCGACCCGACGGTCAGCACGCTCGCCGCGGACGTGATCCTCGTCGACCGCGGCGAGGAGATCGCCGTGAGCTTCCCGGCGGACGTCGCGATGTGCGGCCCCATCTGAGCGGCCCCATCCGAGCCGCTCGATCTGACGCGCGATCTGACGAAGGGGGCGCCGGGCCCTACGCTGCGTGCGTGGCCCCCGACCTCCGAAGCGCGCATCGCGACCTACGCTGCGCCGTCGCGCTCTGGGTCCTGATGATCGGCAGCCTCTTCGGCGCCGTGGTGCTCGGGCCCGGCCCCGAGCTCTCGCGCTTCGCCATCGGAGCGGCGCTCGTCATCGGGAGCGCGCTCCTGGCCGGGGCCCTCGCCTTCGCGGGCGAGGGGCTCCTCGCCGGCGTGCTCGGCGGGCTCGTGAGCGGAGCGCTGACCCTCGGGCTCCTCGCGCTCTGCTTCCGCGCCTTCGGTCCCTTCCCCCCGGGCATGGGCCCGCTCTTCGCGTTCTTCCCCGGGCCGATGGTCGGCTGGCGCCTCGCGCGCCTGACGGGCCGCGCGGCCGAGCGCCCCTCGGGACCCCGCCCGACGGTCTTCTAGGAAACGCTAGGCTCGCGCCATGACCTCCGAGGCTCGCTCCGATGCGCCGGAGACGCCGCGCCTCGCCCTCCGGCGGGGCCGCCTCGCCCGCGGGCGTTCGCGCCTTCGCCTCGCGGGCGTGAACGCCTGGATGCTCCCCTGGCTCGGCGCCCGGGACCCTTCACGCCTCGAACGCGAGCTCGACCGCCTCGTGGAGCTCGGCTTGAACGCCGTGCGCTTCGTGATCGCGAGCCGGGGGCCGGACGAGGCGCCCCATCGCGTCGTACCCGCCCTCGAGCCCTCGCCGGGCCGCCTCGACCCGGCGCTCCTCGACGGGGCGCTCCGGGCCCTCGAGGCGCTTGCCGCGCGGAAGCTCGTCGCCATCGTGGCCTACGGGAACTTCTGGCACTGGACCGGCGGCTTCGCGCAGCTCCGCGCCTGGGCCGGCGCGGGCCCCATCCCCTATCCCGACGACGTGCCCGAAGGCGCCGGCGACGACCCCGGGGGCTGGGGGCGCTACGCCCGCTACGCCGCCGGCCTCTACGCCGACGAGGCCGCCGACGCCTTCTACGCCGCGACGCTCGAGGCCCTCGTGCCGCCGGTCGTGGCGAGCGGCGCGATGGTGCTCCACGAGCTCGCCAACGAGCCCCGCGGGACCGGCGCACGCGCCGCCTTCGAGGCCTGGACCCGGCGGCGCCTCGCCCAGCTCCGGCGCCTGGCGCCGGGCGCCATCGTCCTGCCGGGCACGGAAGGCTCGACGCGCGATCCCGTGGGGGCCGGCCTCGACTTCGAGGCCGATCACGCCACCGCGGACCTCGCGACGCTCCACCTCTGGCCGGAGAACTGGGGCCGCTACGCACCCACCATGGACGAGGCGGGCTTCGCGGCGATGCTCGCCTGGGCCCGGGCCCACCTCCGCGACCACGCGCGTCGGGCAGCGGCCGTGCACCGGCCGCTCCTCCTCGAGGAGACGGGCCTCGCGCGGGACGCCACCGGCGGCGCCGCGAGCTTCGCCCCGGGGACGCCGACGACGCGGCGCGCGCGCTACCTCGGGGCGCTCCTCGCGGAGGCCGAGGCGCTCGAGGCCGAGGGGGCGCCTCTCGCCGGCATCCTCCCCTGGGCCTG
>JBCDGX010000339.1:0-6542 GCA_038750805.1 Myxococcota bacterium | reverse complement strand
CGTGGAAGCAAGATATGGCGTATGCCTCTGGGTATTCGGCGCAGGAAGTGAAAAGTTCGGATCATCATATCCGACCGTTTCACGACCAAACGCTTCGAAGTTGGTTTGAATTTGTTCTCGCGGAGCCGCGCGATGCTCGAGAGCGTCTCCCCCGTCCGTACGTAGTGATACCCACGCTCGGGGATCCGCAGCACCTGCCCGGGCCGGAGGTTCGCCGTCACCCGGAGGTCGTTCGCGCGCGCGAGCTCGCGGACGTCGACGTTGTAGCGCCGAGCGATGCGGTTCAGGGACTGGCCGGGGCGCACGGTGTGCTCGCGCTCGGCGGCCGCGGTCGCGGCGAGCGCGAGCGCCAGCGCGAAGGCGAGGGCCGAAATCGGGCGGCGACGCATGGGGAAGGGATGCGATCGGTCGCCCGGCGCCGCAAGCGAGCGCCTTTTTTGCTTCGCCGGGAGGCGACTGCGACCCTGCTCGCGACCGGTGGTTCGTTGACAATCGAGGGATTCGCGCGCCGGGCGCGCGCAGGGGAGGGCGGCCGCGAAGGCGATCGCTCGACCCCCGGGACGCGCTCGCGAGGACCCGCCCAGAAGGGGTCCAATTATACGTAAATTAGCATGTAATTATGCATAATTTCTTGACTTCTCGGAGGTCGGGTCGTAGCTTCCGCCTATCCGCGGGTGCCTGCCCGCGCGAGGTGACGACCCCGCCATGGCCCACGGAGAGAAGCTCCCCGACATCGGCAGCGCCGGCCCCGACGAGGGGGTCGAGGAGACGGCCGGGGCGGAACGTGGAAGCCCGCCCGCCTCGGGCTCGGCCCCCGCGGTCACGACGTCCAAGCCGGCCCGGAAGGGCCCGTCCCCCGCTCACCCGAACAACGTCCGGAAGCTCCGCATCGAGCGCATGCTGTCCAAGGCGGAGCTCGCCCGGCGCGCGAATCTCTCGGTTCTCACGATCGACCGCGTCGAAAAGGGCTTTGGGTGCCGTATGAACACCAAGAGGAAGATCCTCGAAGCCCTCGGCCTCAGCCTCGCGGACCGCGTGATGGTGTTCGGCGAGGAGGAGTGAGTGGTGAGCGATGGCGTCGGAAGGCAAGAACCTCGTCGGAGTGGACATCGGGTCGACGTCCATCAAGGTCGTCGAGCTCGCGGAGGGGCGGCGCGGCGCCGGGCGTAGGCTCGTTCGCTTCGGCTTCCATCCCCTTCCACCCGAGACCATCGTCGACGGGAGCGTGATGAACAGCGGCGCCGTGGTGGAGGGCCTCGAGCGCCTCTTCCACAAGCAGAAGCGCCGGAACGTCGCGCTTCGCGCCAGCGGCCATAGCGTCATCATCAAGAAGATCTCGATGCCGCTGATGACCTCCGCCGAGCTCCAGGAGCAGATCGGCTGGGAGGCCGAGCAGCACATCCCCTTCGACCTCGCCGAGGTCTACATCGACCATCAGGTCCTCCTCCGGAAGGAGATGGAAGGGCAGATGGACGTGCTCCTCGTCGCCGCGAAGAAGGAGGAGATCAACGATCTCACCAACCTCGCGGCCGAGGCGCGGCTCAAGACCCTCTGCGTCGACCTCGACGCCTTCACCGTCCAGAACGTCTACGAGACGGGCTACGGGGCGCCGCCGCCGGACGAGACCATCGTCCTCATCCACGTCGGCGCGTCGCTCACCACGGTCAACATCCTCTCGGGCGGCACGACCTCCTTCACCCGCGACATCGCGAACGGCGGCAACGCGATCACCGAGGACATCCAGCGCCAGCTCGGCATCGGCCGCGAGGAGGCCGAGGCCTACAAGCTCGGCGGCGACGGCCGCGGCATCGTCCCGCGCGAGGTGCCCGAGATCATCAACCAGGTGGTCGAGCAGCTCGCCGGCGAGGTCCAGCGCTCCCTCGATTTCTACCTTGCGACGAGCGGCGACCGGCAGCTCTCCCGCATCTTCGTCTCCGGCGGCACGGCGAACGTCCGCGCGCTCCTCGACGCCATCCGCACGCGCGCCGGCGTCCCCGTCGACATGCTCGACCCGCTGAAAGCCGCGACGCCGGACGCGAAGATCGACCCCATGGAGTTTCAGGGGCGCGCCGCCCAGGCGGCCGTGGCCCTCGGTCTGGCCCTCCGCAAGGAGCGGGAGCGCAACGAATGATTCGCATCAACCTGCTGCCGCAGGCCAAGAAGGCGACGCGGAGCGCCGGGCCGAGCGGAAGCTCCCAGACCTGGGCGGGCATCTACCTCGCCGCCCTCGTGGCGTGGGTGCTCGTGCTGGGCGTCGTCTACTTCGTCTACGACGGCGACCTGCAGGAGCAGCAGCAGGCCAACCGCGTGCTCCAGGGGCAGATCGACCAGCTCCGCACGAAGAGCGCCCGCCTCGACGAGGTCCGCGCGCAGCTCGAGCAGAGCTACGCCCTCGAGCGCGTGGTCGAGGAGCTCAACGCCGGCCGCACGGGTCCGACCCGCGTGATGATCGAGGTCGCCAAGATCCTCAGCCAGGGCGGCGGTCCGACCATCGACGCCGCCGAGCTCGAGGCGCTTCGCGCCGACAACCCCCTCGCGGGCTTCACGCGCGGCTGGGACGTGCGGCGCCTCTGGCTCACGGCCTTCGAGGAGGAGGAGCGCGAGGTGCGCATCGAGGGCATCGGGCGCAGCAACGAGGACGTCGCCGAGCTCCTGAAGCGGCTCACGCTCTCGGAGCTCTTCACGGACGTGCTCCTTCAGCAGACGCAGAGCACGGACGGGCGCGACGGTCCGGCCTTCATCGAGTTCGAACTCTACTGCAAGGTCTCCTACTGAGGAACGAACGATGGCGGAACCCAAGAGCTCCTCGTCCTTCGACAGCCTGCCGCTCCCCGGCAAGCTCCTCCTGCTGGGCCTGCTCCTCGCGCTGGTCACGGCTCTCTACTACTTCCTGCTCCACATGTCGCTCGAGGAGGACATCTCCCGGGCGGAGCAGAACCACCGACAGCTCCTCGACCAGCGGCAGGAGGCCGAGCGGCGGCAGCAGGAATACCTGCAGGCCACGCAGGAGCTCGCCAGCCGCGAGGCCACGGACCGCGCGAACAAGCGCGTGCTCCCGGAGGACGCGGAGATCCCCGCCTTCCTCGCCGACCTGAACCGCGAGGCCGAGCTCGCGGGCCTCGAGTTCACCCGCGTCGAGCCTCAGCCCGAAGAGACCGAGGACCTCTACACGCGCATCCCCGTGCAGCTCGAGATGAAGGGCCGCTTCCACCAGGTCGCGCGCTTCTTCTACGCCGTGAGCCGGCTCCAGCGCGCCATCAACATGGAGGACATCAGCCTCGGCGAGCCCGAGGTCGACGAGGAGACCGAGGAGGTCTCCGTGAACGTGAGCGTGCTGGCGACGACCTTCCGCCGGCCGAGCGCAGGAGATGCGTCGTGAGCGATTCGGTCCGCGTCCTGGGCGCTCTCCTGACCCTCGCGCTCGCCGCGGCGGGCTGCGAGGACGAGCCGATCCAGACCGCCAACAACATGTTCACGCCGCCCTCCCAGCAGCCTACGCGCCCGGCGCCGGACGCCGAGGGCGAAGGGGAGGGGGACGAGGAGAGCGTCGTCCTCTCGGACTACCCGGACGAGACCTTCGTCGAGCTCGACATCCGCAACCGTGACCCCTTCCGCTCCTTCGCGGCCATCTTCGAGGCGCAGCCCGAGCGCGCCGAGCGCGACGTGCCCGTGCAGATGCCGGACGTCGCGGTGGCGGACATGCGGCTCATCGCGATCATCAGCGGCGTCGCCCAGCCCCGGGCGATGATCCAGGACCCGCAGGGCGTGGGCCATACGGTGCGCCGCGGCGCCTACATCGGGCGCTCGGAGGTGGTGCAGATCGGCGGGCGCGACGGAACGGCCGTCCGCCTCAACTGGCGCGTGGAGCGCATTCGCCCCGGCGAGGTCGTGCTCGCCCGGGAGGATCCCGTCGCGCCGGACCGGCCGCCCATGACCCGCATCATGACCCTCTACGACGAGGAGTCCGAGGGCAACGTTGCCCTCGCCGGCGCCGGCCGCTGAGGCTCCGCTCCGCACCCTCGACCCCGGTCGGTCGTCCGCCGACCCCGACGAAGACGGCCCGCCTCGCGCGGGCCGTTTTCGTTTCGCCGCCCAGCGGTGCCGAGAGGGCGACGGGAGCGACCACTTTTTTGCCCCGCCACCCGGCGACCTCGGACCATGGGCACGCCCCTTCCGCTTCCCCCGAGGATCATCGTCATGAGAACCCTCCGCGCCCGCATCGGGCTCTTGTTGCTCGTCGCCCTGGCCGTCCCGCTCGCGGGCGCCCAATCGCCCGCCATCCGCAGCGTCGAAGTGCGCGGCGAGGCCCAGCGGGCCGAGGTCGCCATCCGCGGGAGCTTCGCCGTGCCGGAGTACGCCGTGCGCTCGGCGGACCATGGACGCCGGGTCATCGTCGAGGTCGCCGGCGCCGCGCTCCCCGCGAGCGGCGTCGAGACGCTCGGCTCCTCGCGCCTCGTGACCTCGACGGTCGCGAGCACGACGGCCCGCGGCGCGCGCCTCGAGCTCCTCACCTCCGTGCCGGTGCGCTACCGCGCCCGGGCCGCCCGCGGCCGCATCTACGTGCGCCTCGATGCGGCGGCGGAGGCCGAGGACGCGACGCCGGAGGCGCCGACGGGCGACGTCATCCTGCGGGACGTGCACCTCGAGCGCCGGGACGGGCGTGACCGGGTCGTCGTGGAGCTCTCCCGGGCGACCACCTTCGAGCTCGACGAGGAGAGCGGGCGCCTCCGCTTCGGCGCCGACCGCATCGAGCCTTCGCTTCGGCGCACGCTCCGCGGGCTCCCCGAGTCGCTCGTGCGCCAGGTACGCGTTCGCTACGCGCGGGGGCAGGCGACCATCGCCGTCGAGGCGCGGGATGGGGCCGAGGGCACGGCCATCCGTTCGGGCAACCGCATCGTCTGGATGTTCACGCGGGCCCGCTCCGGCGGCCCGGAGAACCGCACCGTGGCCCGGGAGCACGACTACCGCGCGGAGATCGACGCGGAGCTCGGCGAGCTCACGGACGCGGCCGCCCTCGTCGGCGAGAGCACGGACGTGGCGGCCTTCCTCAGCGAAGTCCCGCTCCAGGTCCGGAGCGCGCGCGGCGAGCGCCGCTACAGCGGCCGGCGCATCGACCTCGACTTCAAGGACGCGGACATCCACAACATCCTCCGCCTCCTGGCCGAGGTCGGCGGCGTGAACGTCGTCACCGCGGACGACGTGGGCGGCACGGTCACCATCCGCATGCGGAACGTCCCCTGGGACCAGGCCCTCGACGTCATCCTGCAGGCCAAGGGCCTCGGCCTGGTGCGCCAGGGCAACCTCATCCGCGTCGCGCCCCTCGCCACCCTCGAGGCCGAGCGCGAGGCCGCCATCGCGCGCCGGAAGCAGCAGGTGCAGCTCGCGCCCCTCGAGACGCGCCTCGTGCCCGTCAGCTACGGCACGGCCTCGGAGCTCTCGCCCCGCGTGTCCGAGCTCCTCTCGGATCGCGGCTCCGTGAGCACCGACGAACGAACGAACGTTCTGATCGTTCGCGACATCGTGGAGAACCTCGACGACGTCGAGGAGCTCGTGCGCACCCTCGACACGCAGACGCCGCAGGTGCTCATCGAGGCCCGCATCGTCGAGGCGACGAGCGATTACCAGCGCGACATCGGCATCCAGTGGGGCGGCGACCTGCTCTACTCGAGCAACAGCGGCAACCCCACGGGCATCCGCTTCCCGAGCAACGTCGGCGTGGCCGGCGGCAACCCGACGCTCGGTCAGGGCACGAGCGCCGCGGGTCTCTCGGCCTTCGGCCAGGCGCGGAACGCCTTCAACGCCGCCGACAACTTCGCCGTGAACCTCCCGGCCATCGTGGGCGAGGGCTCCGGTGGTGCCGTCGGCCTCAGCCTCGGCAGCATCGGCGGCAACGTGAACCTGAACATCCGCCTGAGCGCCCTCGAGTCGAACGGCACCGTCCGCATCATCTCGAGCCCGCGCATCCTCACGCTGGACAACCAGGAGGCGACCATCGCGCAGGGCACGCTGATTCCCTTCAGCCAGGTCAGCGCGCAGGGCGTCAACACGGCCTTCCAGGAGGCGAAGCTCGAGCTCACGGTGCGCCCGCACGTGACCGCCGACGGCTCGGTCTCGATGCACCTGAAGATCACCCGCGACGAGCCCGACTTCACGAACGTCTCGGTCCGTGGTGATCCCACCATCCTCAAGCGCGAGGCGGAGACCGATCTGCTCGTGCCCGACGGCAACACGGCCGTCATCGGCGGCATCTACACGCGGAACTCGGGCCGCACGACGAACCAGGTGCCGTTCTTCGGCGACATCCCCGTGCTCGGCGTGCTCTTCCAGCGCCGCATCGTCACGGACACGCGGAACGAGCTCCTGATCTTCGTGACGCCGCGCATCGTGAACCGGGCCGAAGCGCTCCGGAACTGACGCGCCGAGCGCAGCGCTGGCGGCGCGGCGGGCATCCTCGAAGGAGGTGCCGTCGCGCCGCGCGCAATTCGGCCCCATGTTCCGCCCATGGCCGGCTGGGTCTTCCTCTCGGGTCCCATGGGCGCGGG
>JBCDGX010000338.1:0-6553 GCA_038750805.1 Myxococcota bacterium | reverse complement strand
CGGCCGCCGCGCCGCCCTCGGCGAGCTCGACGGGGAGCTCGCGAAGCACGAGGGCGTCTGGACCCGCCGGCTCCTCTCCCTCGAGCCCGCGCGTCTCACGGGCACCGCCGTCGAGACCGACGCGGCGCCGGAGCTCGCCCGGCGGGCCGTGAACCTCGACGCCGCTCCCGGGGCCGCCCTCGCGTGCTTCGGGGCCTGGCTCTCGCGGACGACGGGCAAGGACCGCCTGGACCTCGGCCACACGCATCCGGCCCTCGCCGAGCGCGCGGCCCGGGGCGCGGGCCTCTACATGGACCGCGTGCCCCTGCGGCTCCGCGTGGACGGCGATGCCTCCTTCGAGGCGCTCCGTGCCGCCGCCGACAAGGCGCTGGCCACGACGGGCAAGCGGGGCACCTTCCTCCGCGACCTCCTCCACCGGCAGCCGGACGCCGTCGCGCCGCGCTACGACGTCTGCTTCGACCACGTCACGTCCCTCGACGCGGCGACGCTCCCCGCGGGCGCCCGCGCGGCCCTCGTCACGGACGGGAGCTCCGTCGCCCTCGTGCACGACGTGCAGCGCTTCTCCGCGGAGGACGCCGCCCGCGTCGTGGCGCAGCTCGAGGTCCTCGCGGCCGCCGGCGCGCAGGACGCCTCGCGCCCCGTCGGCAGTCTCTCGCTCCTCAGCGACGCCGAGCGCGAGAAGCTCCTCCGCACCTGGAACGACACCGCGCGCGACTACCCGCGCGACGCCGGACTCCACACGCTCTTCGAGGCGCAGGTCGACCGCGCGCCGGACGCCACGGCCCTCATCTACCGCGGCACCGAGCTCAGCTACGCCGAGCTCGACCGTCGCGCGAACCAGGTCGCGCACCACCTCCGCGGCCTCGGCGTCGGGCCGGACGTTCCCGTCGGGCTCTGCACGGACCGCTCCCTCGACCTCGTCATCGGTGCGCTCGGCATCCTCAAGGCCGGCGGCGCCTACGTGCCCCTCGACCCGACCTACCCGGGGGAGCGCCTCGCGCTCATGCTCTCGGACAGCGGCGCGCCCGTCGTCGTCACGCAGAGCACGCAGGAGAGCGCGCTGCCCGGGACCGACGCGAAGCGCGTGCTCCTGGACGCGCTCCCGGAGGGCCTCGCGACGGAGCGGCCGGCTCCGGCGGAGGGCTGGGACGCGAGCAAGCTCGCCTACCTCATCTACACGAGCGGCTCCACGGGCACGCCGAAGGGCGTGATGGTCGAGCACCGCACGGCCTCGAACTTCTTCGTCGGCATGGACGAGCGCATCGAGCACCAGGCCGGGGACACCTGGCTCGCGGTCACCTCGTTGAGCTTCGACATCTCCGTGCTCGAGCTCTTCTGGACCCTCGCCCGCGGCTTCCGCATCGTGCTCGCCGGCGACGAGGATCGCGGGCTGGTCAGCGGCGGCGGCGCCGTCCGCACGAGCGACCGGCACATCGACTTCGACCTCTTCTACTTCGCGTCGGACGAGGGCGAGAACGCCGCCGACAAGTACAAGCTGCTCCTCGACGGAGCGCGCTTCGCCGACACGCACGGCTTCAAGGCCGTCTGGACGCCGGAGCGCCATTTCCACGCCTTCGGCGGCCTCTACCCGAACCCGAGCGTCGCCAGCGCGGCCATCGCGGCGATCACCGAGAACGTGATCATCCGCGCCGGTAGCTGCGTCTCGCCGCTCCACCACCCGGTGCGCATCGCCGAGGAGTGGAGCCTCGTCGACAACCTCTCCAACGGCCGCGTCGCCATCAGCTTCGCCGCCGGCTGGCAGCCGAACGACTTCATCCTCCGGCCCAGCTCCTTCGGACGTCAGAAGGAGCAGATGATCGAGGACATCGACACGATCCGGCGCCTCTGGCGCGGCGAGGAGCTCACCTTCGACGCCCCGCACGGCAAGCCCATCCAGGTGCGGACGCTCCCGCGCCCGGTGCAGAAGGAGCTCCCCTTCCTGATCACCGCGGCGGGCAACCCGAAGACCTTCGAGCTCGCCGGCAAGCTGGGCGGCGGCATCCTCACGCACCTCCTCGGCCAGAGCGTCGAGGACGTGAAGAAGAAGGTCGGCGTCTACCGGAAGGCCTGGAAGGAGGCCGGGCACGAGGGCGAGGGCCTCGTCGTGCTCATGCTCCACACCTTCATCGCGGACGACGAGGACTTCGTGAAGGCGACGGTCCGCGAGCCGATGAAGGACTACCTCCGGAGCTCCATGCAGCTCATCAAGGACCACGCCTGGGCCTTCCCGGCCTTCACGGCCGTGGCCGACGAGAACAAGAGCCTCGAGGACAACTTCGCGCAGCTCTCGGACGATGACGCCGAGGCGCTCCTCGATCACGCCTTCGACCGCTACTACGAGACGAGCAGCCTCTTCGGCACGCCCGAGTCGGCGCTCCGCATGGTCGAGAACTGCCGGGCCATCGGCGTCGACGAGATCGGCTGCCTGATCGACTTCGGCATCGACTCGAACCTCGTCATGGACCACCTGCCGATGCTGGACGCGCTCCGCGCGAAGGCGCAGGAGCCCGTGGTCGAGAGCGGCAGCGAGGACGACCACTCCATCGCCGCGCTGCTCCGGCGCCATCAGGTCACGCACATGCAGTGCACGCCTTCGATGGCGCGCATGCTCGTGACGAACGACGACTCGCGGGCGGCGCTCGCGGGGCTGAAGCAGATGATGGTCGGCGGTGAGGCCTTCCCGCCGGAGCTCGCCAAGGACCTCCGGGCGGCGACGAACGCGACCCTCACGAACATGTACGGGCCGACGGAGACCACGATCTGGTCGTCGACGGCGCGCGTCGGCGACGGGCCCATCACCATCGGCACGCCCATCGCCAACACGCAGCTCTACGTCCTCGACGAGAGCCGCCAGCCCGTGCCCGCGGGCGTGCAGGGCGAGCTCTACATCGCCGGCGATGGCGTGACCCGCGGCTACTGGAAGCGCCCCGAGCTGACCGCCGAGCGCTTCGTGCCCGATCCCTTCTCCTCGGTGGAGGGGGCGCGCATGTACAAGACCGGCGACGCCGTGCGCTGGCGCGACGACGGCACCCTCGGCTTCATCGGGCGCATCGACAACCAGGTGAAGATCCGCGGCTACCGCATCGAGCTCGGGGAGATCGAGGCGCGTCTCGAGAGCCATCCGGCGGTGCGCGCGGCGGTGGTCATCGCCCGGGAAGACAACCCCGGCGACAAGCGTCTCGTGGGCTACGTGATGCTGACCGAGCCGACGGAGAGCGCGGCGCTGAAGGCGCACCTCGGCGAGACGCTGCCGACCTTCATGGTGCCCTCGCACCTCGTGGAGCTCGACCGCTTCCCGCTGACGCCGAACAAGAAGGTGGACCGCAAGAAGCTCCCGCGCCCCGACGCGAAGCGGAGCGCCGCCGTCGAGCACGTCGCCCCGGCGGGGGAGACCGAGCGGCAGATCGCCGAGGTCTGGGAGAAGCTCCTCGGGCTCTCGCAGGTCGGGATTCGCGACAATTTCTTCGACCTCGGCGGCCACTCGCTGCTCGCCGTGCAGGCCCATCGGCTCATCGGTGAAGCGACGAGTAAGAGTCTGACGGTGACGGATATCTTCAGGTTCCCCACAATCGCTGCACTGGCCGCTCACCTCGATGGAGGCGAGGAGGCCGCAGAGGGACTTTCCAAGGCCGCGGAGCGGGCAGCCGCGCGGCGGCAGCAGGGCAGGCAGCGCCGCGTTCTCCGGCGCCGTTGAGGATGAGCCATGGCACGTAACCCCGATTTCGACGACGACGAGGGCTCCGCCAAGCGCCCAGGATCCCCCGTCGACGTGATGCGCCTGCTCCGCGTTATCTGGCGCGGGCGCCGGCTGCTCGTGCTCGCCGCCATGGTGGGTACGGTGGTGGGCGTCGCCATCGCGAACTTCCTCATCAAGGACACCTACGAGACCATCGGCTCGGTGCTCTACGTCGGCGTTCCGGGGAGCGAAGGCAACGTCTCCCAGGAGTTCGACGCCGCCGCTGGCGCCGCCGTCTCGGACCGCTTCTACACGGAGCTTCGCGAGCGCGTGGGTATGGACGACATGCCCCTCCCGGCGATGCGCGGCTTCGTCACCGTGTCCTCGGACAGCCGCTCGGCCGTCGTCGTCTTCACGGGCACATCGGAGAAGGCGCGGGAGGCGTCGGCCTTCGCGAACGCGGCCATCGACGTCTTCGTCGACAAGGCCAAGGAGCGTCGCGGGCGCCAGCTGCGCTCCGAGCGCGTCAGCCTTCAGGGGCGCATCGAGATCGCGACGGAGGAGCTCTCGGACGCGCAGGAGGCCTACTCGTCCTTCCGCGAGGAGCACGGCATCACCGACGTGCTCGAGGGCGACAACAGCGTCCTCGTCGAGATCCGCACGGACGCCAACCTCGCGGCCGTGGCCGTCGACCAGAAGGAAGCGGAGATCGCCCAGCTCGAGGCGCAGCTCGCCACGCTGCCGGAGACCATCACGGGCACCGGCATGGTCGGCAGCAACGCGCGCATCACGGAGCTCCGCGAGCGCCTCGCCGAGGCGCGGGGTCGCGGGCTCGGCGAGCTGAACCCGATGGTGCAGTCGCTGAAGAACCAGCTCGCCGCCCTCGAGGCCGCCGGCACGTCCCGCATCTCGCGGAACCCCGCCTACGTTCGCGCGGAGCGCGCCCTCGCGCAGGCGAAGGCCGAGCTCGAGCCGCTGAAGCAGCGCGCGGCGTCCCTCGAGGCGCTCGCCGACGAGGAGCAGGGCCGCCAGGGGGCGGCCTCCCAGGTGCAGACCGAGGCGGCGGCCCTCCTCGCGTCCGTGAAGGTGAAGGAGGAGCTCCTCGAGCGCCTCGCGGCGCACTCGGCCACGGTCGAGGACCAGCTCCTGAACGTGCCGAGCGGCGTCCGCGTGGTGTCCCGGGCGCAGCCGCCCGAGCTCCCCGTGCCCTCGAAGAGGAAGAAACTCACGGCGGTGGGCATCCCCGCGATGCTCGTCTTCTTCTCGGTGCTCTTTCTCCTCGCCCGCGACCTCCGGCGCCTCCGGCTGGTCTCGTCCCGGGAGATCGCCTGGTGGGGCAACGGCCCCGTCGTCGGCGCCTCGACCTGGCCGCGGCGTCAGTCGGCCATCCACGAGCTGGTCACGGACCTGCACGAGCTGCTCAGCGGTGCGCGCGGCTCCCTGCTCGTCGTCGGCATGAACGACCGGGACGTCCATTGCGCGCGCCGCCTCCTGATGGAGATGGGCAACGAGGTCGACATGTTCGACGACGAGTTCATCGAGGACCCGCGGCACGCCGGGCTGAAGGGCCCCGAGCTCGCCCGGACGCGTCCGGCGGGCAGCCCGGCGCACCGCGAGCGGCGCGGCCCAGAGCTCTCGGGCTCGTCCATCGTTCTGCGCTCGACGGGCCCGTCGCGGGGCAGTCAGCGCGTCCGGCCCACCGAGGTGGCGCCGGGCGGCACCCTCATCGACCACAAGCTCGAGATCAGCGTCTTCGACAGCCACGGGGGCGCCGCCTCCATCCGCACCGCGGCGCGGCGCGCGGACGGGGTCCTCATGGTGGTGAGCTCGGGCGTGTCCGGGCCGGAGCTCTCGAAGTTCCGGAAGCGCCTCGGCGTCGAAAACGTGGCCTTCGTCGTGGTCAACGTGCCCACGGAGGCCGAGAACGACCCGGACCGCACGGGTCCCGTCGGCGAGTTCCTCGAGATCTTCGCCGCGTAGGCGGCCTCAGCGCATGGGCGAATCCGCCATCGACGACGGGCGCGTTCGACGCAGCTCGATGTGGATCATCGTGGGCTACGGGGGCGCGCAGGTCCTGCGCTTCCTCAGCAACGTCATCCTCAGCCGGATGCTCTACGAAGAGGCCTTCGGCCTCATGGCGATCGTGGGCAGCGTCCTGCAGGGCCTCGAGCTCTTCAGCGACATCGGCATCCGCCCGAGCATCATCCGGAGCGAGCGCGAGGACCGGCGCTTCCTCGACACGGCGTGGACGCTCCAGGCGCTCCGCGGGCTGATCCTCGGGCTCATCGCCATCGGCCTGACCCGGCCCGTGGCGGCCTTCTACGACGCGCCCGAGCTGATCTACCTGCTGCCCATCGCGGTCGTGGGCAGCTTCATCGACTCGCTCCAGTCCACGAAGCTCGCGACGGAGACGCGGGAGCTGAACCTCCGGCGCCTCGAGATCACGACGCTCGTCTCGCAGGCCATGGCCGTGCTCGGCATGGTCGGCTGGGCGGCCGTGGATCCGACGGTGACCTCGCTCGCGGCCGGCGCGATCCTCGGCTCCATCACGCGGCTCTTGATGAGCCATTTCTATCTCCCGGGACCCGTGAACCGCTTCGCCTGGGACAAGGACGCGGTGACGGAGGTCGTGACCTTCGGCCGCTGGATCCTCCTCAGCACGCTCATCCACTTCGCGTCGTCGCAGTCGGACAAGCTGATCTTCGGGAAGCTCCTGACGATGGAGGCGCTCGGCGTCTACCACATGGGCGCGGTCATCGCGCGGCTGCCGGTCGATGCGTGACAGGGGACGAGCCTGGCGATAGTCCCGAGTAATGTAGTCTATCTCAGCGGTGAGCTTAATGGGCCTTGAGCGACGAGCCCGTTTTTCCGTTTGTG
>JBCDGX010000337.1:0-6590 GCA_038750805.1 Myxococcota bacterium | reverse complement strand
GCCTTGGCGGCGAAGGCGCTGCGGATCCCGCCGGCGCAATAGGTGACGATGGGCGCGTCCTTCTTCGGGAGCTTGGATGCCGCCTGCATCTCGAGGAACCCGCGCGGGAGGTGGAGGGCGCCGGGGATGTAGCCCTGACGCCACTCGTCCTTCTCGCGAACGTCGACGAGCGTGAGGGCCTCGCCGGCCTCCATGCGCGCGTGGAGATCGTCGAGGGAGACCTGCCGGACGGCCTTCTTCACGTCCTGGAGGAGATCGGCGTAGGTGGTGCTCATGGGGGCCTCGGGAGGCGGGGCTCGACGCATCGTACGCGGCGTGTCGCACGAGGTTTCCGACCTACGAGGTCAAGAGTCGACGGTCAAGACGAGCGTTTGGTCACGCGCAGCGCGCCGTTTCCTTCGAGAACGGCCGCTCATGGTCGATGTAGCCAATCAAAAAGGTCGAGAACACCCGCCACGGGAAGGTATGCCCGACCGCCGTGCGTTGGAGGGGGCCCGCAACGGCTGCTAGGGTCCGCCGCTCGCGCCGCCATCGCGGCCGAATGCCCCCCGACACACGATGGCCGAGAGCGAAACGAAGCCGACCTTCACGCCGCGGAGCCGCCAGGCCTTCGCCTTCTGTCTCCTGGCCACGGTGGTGCTCACGGCGGCGGATCTCGGGACCAAGGCCTGGGCCTTGGACGCTCTCTCGACCGAGCCTCTCGGCGAGCCCGCGCCGGTCTGCGAGCCCGACGAGTACGGGCGCATCGCGTACCAGCGGGGCCGGGGCGCGCCCATCGTGCTCATCGAGGACCGCCTCGAGCTGCGCTACGCGGAGAACTGCGGCGCCGCCTTCGGCATCCTCCGCGACGCGCCGGGGCTCGTGCGCCATCTCTTCTTCGGCACCGCGGCCGTGGCCGCGAGCCTCGCGCTGCTCTGGATGTTCGCGACGGGGCGTGGCGGACCCTATTTCGCGTGGAGCGTCCCCTTCATCGTGAGCGGCGCCCTCGGCAACCTCGCCGACCGGCTCCGCCTCGGCTACGTCGTCGACTTCGTGCGCTACCACTGGAACGACCCCTTGCCGGGGCTCGGAACCGAGTGGCCGACCTTCAACTTCGCCGACGCGACCATCACCGTCGGCGTGGTGCTCCTGCTCCTCGACGGCTGGCGCGAGGGCAAGGCCGAGAAGGAAGCGGCCAAGGCCGCCGAGAGCACCGAGACGGCGCCGGCGAGCTGAGCCACCGAGCTGAGCCACGTGGGGGGCGGGTACCCCGCGCGCCGCGCACGGCGTACCGTGTCCTTCATGCTCGAGGACGTGGGTGAGCCAGCGTTGAAGATGAGCTACGCGGACTATCTTCGCTTCGAAGAGACCGCGGAACTCAAACACGAGTACATCGACGGCCTCGTCGTCGCGATGAGCGGCGGCACGCTGGAGCACGCCCGCCTCGCGGCGAAGATGATCGTGCTTCTCGCCAACGCGCTCGAGAACGCTCCCTGCACGGTCCTGAGCTCCGATGGCCGGGTGCGCATCGAGGCCACCAACAACGCCCGCTATCCTGACGTGAGCGTGTTCTGCGGCGAGGCGCAGGTGGCCTCGGATGACGCGCAGGGGCTCGCCAACCCGCGAGTGCTCGTCGAGGTGCTCTCGCCGAGCACCGAGCGCGACGACCGCGGCACCAAGTTCGCGCACTACCGGCGCCTCGAGGCGCTCCAGGAGTACGTGCTGGTCAGCCAGGAGCGCGCCTCGGTCGAGGTCTTCCGCCGCGGCGAGGACGGCTGGACGCTCCGGGAGTACGGCCCGGGCGATCAGGCCGAGCTCGCTTCCCTCGGCGTCCAGCTCCCCGTGGACGCGCTCTACACGGACGCGCTCTCCGGGGGCTGACTCAGCGCTTCAGCCATCGGCCCGGGAAACGACGAGGCGCAGCGCCGAGCCATCGACGTCGCTCGACGCGCCCTCGAGGCCTTCGGCGCGTTCGAAGGTCGTGGCCAACACATCGCCGGCGATGCGCTCGGCGTGCTCGGCGACGGCCTCCGCGAGCGCGCCCTCGGCGTCCCAGTGGAGCGTGATGCGGTCGTCGAACGCGAGGCCCAGCTCCTTCCGGGCCTTCTGGATGCGGCTCGTCACCTCGCGGGCCCAGCCCTTGCGCCGGAGCGGCTCGGTGATGGCCGTGTCGAGCACGACGACGTGACCCTGCTCGCTCGCGGCCGCGAAGCCCTCCTTGGCCTCGAGGCGCACCTGCACCTCGTCCTTCGTGAGCTCGACGTCGCCGTCCGGGAGCGTGACGGTGATGGCGCCGTTCGCGCTCATCTCGGCGTGAAGGGCCGAACCATCGGCCTCGGCCAGCGCCTTCTTGCAGGCCGGCACCTGCTTGCCGAGCTTCGGGCCGAGCACGCGGAAGTTCGGCAGGAGCTGGAAGTTCACGAACTTCGCCGGCTCGTCGGTGAAGGCCAGCTCCTCGACGTTCAGCTCCTCGCGCACGTCCGCGGCGAAGCGCTCGATGCCCGCGCGCTCCTCGGCGCCGGCGACGACGACGATGGCCTCCCCGAGGGGCTGGCGGACCTTGAGTTGATGCTCGTTCCGCACGCGGTTGCCGGCCGTCACGACGGCCCGGGTCAGCCCCACGGCTTCGCGGAGCGAGGCGTCGGCCCGGGCGTCGTCGGGCTCCGGATAGGTCGCCAGGTGCACGCTCGCCGGGGCGTCCGCGTCCTGCCGCTTCACGAGGTTCTGGTACATCGCCTCCGCGAGGAAGGGCACGAAGGGCGCGATGAGCTTCGAAAGGTCCACGAGCACCTCGTGGAGCGTCGCGAAGGCCGCGGCCTTGTCACCGCTGACCTCGCCGCCTGCCTCGGGGCCGGCCCAGAAGCGCGCCCGGCTCCGCCGCACGTACCAGTTCGAGAGCGCGTCGACGAAGGCGCTGACGTGCTTCACGGCCTGGTGGCTCTTGTAGGCGTCGAGCTCCGCGCGGATGCGCCGCGTGGTCTCGTCGAGCTCCGCGAGGATCCACCGGTCGAGGTCCGTGCGCTCGCTCGCCGGCGGCGCGTCGCCGGGCGTCCAGCCGTCGATGTTCGCGTAGCTCACGAAGAAGCTGTAGACGTTCCAGATCTTGAGCAGGAACTCGCGCGCCGCGTCGTTCACCGCGCCGTCGAAGAAGCGCGTGTTCTGCCCCGGCACCGTGTTCGCGTAGAGCGCCCAGCGCACGGCGTCGGCGCCGGTCCGCTCCATGAGCTCGAGGGGGTCCGTGTAGTTCTTCAGGCGCTTCGCGAACTTCACGCCCGTCTTGTCCGTGAGCAGCCCGGTGACCACGCAGTTTCGGTAGGGATGCGGGTAACCGTGTCCACGCCCGTCCTCTCCGAAGAGGAGCGTCGAGATGGTCATGAGGGCGTAAAACCAGCCGCGCGTCTGGTCGACCCCTTCGATGATGAAGTCCGCCGGGAAGTAGGCCTCGAAGGCCTCCGCGTTCTGGTGCGGATAGCCCGATTGGGCGAAGGGCATGCAGCCCGAGTCGAACCAGCAATCGATGACCTCGGGCACGCGCCGGTACACCCCGGGCTCGCCCTCCTTCGTCCAGGTGACGTCGTCGATCCAGGGCTTGTGGACCATCAGGTCCTCCTGGAGCGTCGGGTCCTTCGCCTTGGCCTCGGCGAAGTGGTCGAAGGCCTTCGGGTTCCGCTCGAGGATCTCGGCGACGGAGCCGACGGCCTCCATCTTCCCGGTCGCGTCGTTCACCCAGATGGGCAGCGGCGTGCCCCAGAAGCGCTCCCGGCTCAGCGCCCAGTCGACGTTCCCCTCGAGGAACTGACCGAAGCGCCCGTCCTTGATGTGCCCGGGCTCCCAGTGGACCTGCTGGTTGTTCGCCTTGGTCTTCTCGATCTCCCGCGTCGTGCGGATGAACCAGGACGTGCGCGCGTACTGGATCAGCGGATCGCTCATGCGGCGCCAGCTGAAGGGGTACTCGTGCTTGTAGACCTCTTCCTTGAAGAGGATGCCGCGCTTTCGGAGGTTCCGGATGATGTCGCGGTCCGCTTCCTTGCAGAAGCGGCCGGCGAAATCGGTCACTTCGGGCGGGAAGGTCCCGTCGGGCTGCACGAGCTGGAGGAAGCCCATCCCTTCGGCCTTGCAGACGCGGAAATCGTCCTCGCCGAAGGCCGGCGCGAGGTGCACGAGGCCCGTTCCGGCGCCGAGCTCGACGAAGTCGGCGACGATCACCTCGTGGGCGCGGCCGTTCTCGGGCGTCGCGTAGCGGAAGGGCGGCTCGTAGCGGCTCCCGGCGAGCGTTGCGCCGGGCACGGTCTCCATGACGCTCCAGCCCTTCTCCTCCGCGTCCCCCAGGATCTTGGTGGCGAGGGCCTCGGCGACGACCACTTCGGAGCCGTCTTCGAGCTTCGCCACGACGTAGGGCGCGTCGGCCTTCACCGCGAGGGCGACGTTCGAGGGCAGGGTCCAGGGCGTCGTGGTCCAGGCGAGGAAGCTCCGCCCCGGTACCGTCTCCCCGTCCTCTCCGATGACGGGGAAGCGGACCATCACGGAGGGGTCGTCCACCTCCTTGTAGCCCTGGCCGACCTCACCCGCGGAGAGCGCCGTACCGCCCTGCGCCCACCACCAGACGACCTTGTAGTCCTGGTAGAGGAGGCCGTCGTCGAAGAAGCGCTTCAGGGCCCACCAGACGCTCTCGACGTAGGCCTTGTGGAAGGTGACGTAGGCGTCGTCCAGGTCGACCCAGAAGCCGATGCGCTGGGTCATCTTCCGCCACTCGTCGATGTAGACGAAGACGCTGTCGATGCACTTTCGGGAGAACGCCTCCACGCCGTACTCGGCGATGGCCTGGCGCCCGTTGATGCCGAGGGCCTTCTCGACCTCGACCTCGACCGGCAGACCGTGCGTGTCCCAGCCCGCGCGCCGGGGCACGCGGTAGCCGCACATGCTCCGGTAGCGGAGGAAGACGTCCTTCATCACGCGCGTCAGCACGTGGCCGGCGTGGGGCATGCCGTTCGCGGTCGGCGGCCCCTCGTAGAAGACGAAGGGCTTCTTGTCCGCGGCAGCCTCGACGCTGCGCTCGAAAATTCGCTCGTCCTCCCAGAAGCGGAGCTGACGCTGGTCCAGCTCCGGAAGGGAGACCTGCGGCGTGACGGGCTCGAAGGGCGCAGCCATGCGGAGCGCATAGCACCGGCGCGCGCGCCGTCCCACCACGGCGCGGGGATGGGCTCGGGAGGCGGCCCGCTCAGGGGAGCTCGAGCACGATCGGCCCGTCCGCCGGTGCCGCCAGGAACACCGTCGTCGTCAGGCTCTGACCGTCGAGGCTCGACATGTAGCGGAGGGACGTCGTCCGGTCGCTCGCCACCCGCGCGTCGAGGGTCGCGTAGTCGAAGCGGAGCGCCCCGTCGTCCCCGCGAACCCGCGGAATGTCGAAGGTCGCGCCGCCGCGCCGCTTGAGCGAGTGCCCGCCGAGGCGGACGAAGAGCTGGTTCATCGCGTCGCTCGCCCCGTGCCGGCCGTCCATCGCCACGCCCCGGAGCGTGTCGGCGTCGTCGGCTCCGACGAAGAAGCGCGGGGTCCGCTCGGCGGTCTCCGCCGAGATCCACGCCCGGGTGACGAGATGCGCGGGCGCCTCGCAGGTGGTCCCGAGCGCAACGATGGCGTCCTCCGGGACGGCCCTTCGCAGGGCCTCGACGAGGGCGTCGAGGGCGCCGGGGAAGGGGCGCAGCGTACGCGGGAGCGCGACGCTCTGCGTGTGCGGCAGGATCGGCTCCCCCCGCGCGATGAGCTCCGGCCGCCCGATGGCGTCGAAGCGTACGTGCGGCACGAAGCCGAAGCGCACCTCGTCGGATTGCGCGGCGATGACCACGTCGACGTCCACGGGCGCGGCGGCGTCGACGGCGTGCGCCAGGTGGAGCTCCGCGCCGAGGGAGGGCGTCGGGTGGAGCTCGAGGCCGATGACCGCCTCGAGGTCCTGATCGACGTCCAGGAGCACCGCGGCCGCGAAGGGGTCCACGGGCGCCTGGGCGCGCAGGCGGAGCACGATCGCCGCGATCTCCGCCGTCGCCGCGACGGCCTTGCGCCCCGAGGCGTCGAAGTGCGCGTAGACGTCGTCGTCGCAATCGCCCTCCGGGCAGGGGTCCTCGCCGATCGCCGCGAGCGCCGCGAGGGGCTCCCGCGCCGACGCGGCCTGACGGATCTCGGCGAGGCGGAGGAGGTCGCCCCGGGCGCCCTCCGGCCGGTCGCCCGTGGCCGTGCCGGCGAGCCGCTGCAGCGCGTGCCGCGCGTCCTCCGCGACGGGGGCGTAGATGCCGATGGCGATCGCCTCGAGGTCCGCGTCGAGCTGCCAGAGGAGCGCTTGGGGGGCGACCCCATAGGCCTCGGCGACCCGTCCCACGAGCTCCGGGGTCCCGTGATGGTCCGAGAGCAAGACGAGGTCCGCCGCCGCGACGGTCCGGAGAAAGCGCCCCTCGCGGCGGAGCGGACCTTCCGGCTGGGAGGCGACGAAACCCCCGAGCGCGCGGAGGACGTCCGTCGACCCGCTCCCCTCGAGATCGTAGGTGCGGAGCGCGTGGCGCGACCGATGGAGCGTGCCCGCGTCCTGCGCCGAGGCCACTCCGGCCCCGACGAGCACGGCG
>JBCDGX010000336.1:0-6632 GCA_038750805.1 Myxococcota bacterium | reverse complement strand
TCTCGGTGCAGCGGGACATCACGGCGCGGATCGAAGCGGCCGAGGAAACCGAGCGTCAGGCGGAGACCCTCCGCGAGGCGCGCGACGCGGCGGAGCGGGCGACCAAGGCCAAGAGCGCCTTCCTCGCGACCAGGAGTCACGAGATCCGCACGCCGCTGAACGGGATCATCGGGATGACCTCCCTGCTCCAGGGAACGGAGCTCTCGAGCGAGCAGCGGGACTTCGTGTCCACGATCCGCGCGAGCGGCGACACCTTGCTCACGGTCATCAACGACATCCTCGACTTCTCGAAGATCGAGGCCGGACAGGTGGAGCTCGAGCTCCAGCCCTTCGAGCTCGTCGAGTGCCTCGAGTCCGCGCTCGAGCTGGTCTGCGTGGCCGCGCGGCGGAAGGGCGTGGGCCTTCAGTACGTGATGGGCCCGGGGGTACCGGAGCGGGTCGAGGGCGATATCACGCGCCTCCGCCAGGTGCTGGTGAACCTCCTCGGCAACGCCGTGAAGTTCACGGGCGAGGGTCACGTGGTGCTGCGGGTGCTCGCGGGGGACGCGCCGGATCAGCTCCACTTCCGCGTCGAGGACACGGGCATCGGCATCCCGAAGGAGCGGCGCGCGCGCCTCTTCAAGGCCTTCAGCCAGGTCGACGCGTCGATCACCCGCCGCTTCGGGGGGACGGGGCTCGGCCTCGCCATCTGCCGGCAGCTCGTCGAGCGCATGGGCGGCGCCATCGACGTCGAGAGCGAGGACGGGAAGGGCAGCACCTTCTTCTTCGACGCCACGCTTCCGGCGCGCCCCGCGTCCCCGGACCTTCTCTTCCGCGATGCGCAGCGTGCCTTCGGCGGGCAACGCGTCGGCGTCGCCCTCGGCTGGGAGCCCAGCGACGCCTTCGCGGCGGAGCTCCTGCGTCGCGTGGGCGCCGAGGTCGTGCGGGACCCCGCGGCGCCCGTCGACGTGGCCTTCGTCGCCGCCGAGAGCGGCTGGGGAGGCGTGGCGGCGCGCGTCCTTCCGGTCCGGCTCTCGGCCGCGGCGGCGTCCTCCCCGACCGAGCTCGAGCTCCCGCTCCGGCGCTTCACCTTCTTCCGGCACGTGCTTCCGCGCCTCGGCCACGAGCTCAGCGCCGAGGGCTCGGGCGCCGCGCACCAGGCCGCGGAGTGCTCGCTCCGCGTGCTCCTCGCCGAGGACAATGCCGTGAACCAGAAGGTCGCGACGAAGCTCCTCCAGCGCCTCGGCATCACTCCGGACGTCGCGAGCAACGGCGCCGAAGCCGTCGAGCTCGTCCACCAGGCCCGCTACGACCTGATCCTCATGGACATGCAGATGCCCGTGATGGACGGCCTCCAGGCGACGCGGACCATCCGCGAGAGCGGGCTCGACCCGCAGCCGCGCATCCTCGCGCTCACGGCGAACGCGATGCCCGAGGACCGGAAGCGCTGTCTGGACGCGGGCATGGATGGGTTCCTCGCCAAGCCGCTTCGCCTCGAGACGCTCCGGAAGGCCGTGCTCGAGCCCACGCCCTCGATCTCGCCCGCGGCGGCCTGACAGCCGGGACCGCCTCGCGCCATGGTGCGGCGTGTCCCGCTATGCACCGCTCTACGCGCTCGTGCGCCGCATCCCCAAGGGCCGCGTGATGACCTACGGCCAGCTCGCGGACCTCGTCGACCCGCCGCTGAGCGCCCGCGCCGTCGGCTGGGCCATGCATCAATGCCCGGAGGACGTCCCGTGGTGGCGCGTCGTGAACGCCCGCGGGGAGTGCAGCGTCGGGGAGCGGCAGGAGCGGCGCCTCACCCGCGAAGGCGTGGCGTTCGTGGACGGGCGCCTGGACCTCGCGCGCCGTCGCTGGCGTCCGGAGTAGCAGGCTGCTGCAAAAGGCGACCCGACCGAGTCGCGAGTGAGTTTGCGTCGCCGGGTGCGTCCGCGAGCCGAGGAAATGTGGTGCATTTTCGAGGTGAGGGGATGGCGCCGGGGGACGTGAAGGCGCCGCGAGGCGGCGCCGTCGCCTTTTGCAGCAGCCTGCAAGCGCCGCTCGCCTTGGCAGCGCGCGTCCGACGCGCGAAGGTGGGCACGCCCGCGGGCGAAGGAGAGACATGAGCGAGCGCCACGACGTCATCGTGATCGGTTCCGGCATCGGCGGCCTCGCCGCGGCCCTCACGTGCGCCCGGGCGGGGCGCTCGGTCCTCGTACTCGAAGCCGGCAAGCAGTTCGGCGGGTACACGAACCCCTTCTCGCGGAAGCACTACCACTTCGATCCGGGCATTCACTACATCGGCCAGTGCCATCCGGGTGGGTCCTTCCGGCACCTCCTGAACCGGCTCGGCCTCGAGCACGTCGAGTTCCGCGAGCTCGACCCGGACGGCTTCGATCACTACGTGTTCCCCGACTACGACGTGAAGAACTGCGTCGGGCTCGACCGCTTCCGGGACCGCCTCGCGGCGGACTTCCCGCAGGAGCAGAAGGGCCTCGACCGCTTCTTCAAGATCCTCCACGAGACCGAGAACGCGCTCGCGCGGATGCGTCGCGTGCGCGGCCTGAAGGACACGGTGAAGCTCCTCGGGCGCTCGACGGGCGTGCTCCGCTGGAGCCGCTCGACGCTGAAGGCCTGCCTCGACCATCACTTCGACGACGTGCGCCTCAAGGCGGCGCTCGCCGGGCCCTGCGGCGACCTCGGCGAGCCCCCCTCGCGGCTCTCGGCGCTGATGCACTTCGGGCTGCTCACGCACTACGCGACCGGCGCCTTCTTCCCGGCCGGGGGCAGCGGGAAGCTCCGCGACGCTTTCGTGGACGGCCTGCGCGAGGAAGGCGCGACGCTTCGGCGCAACGCCCGGGTCGACCGGATCCTCGTCGAGGGTGGGCGCGCCGTGGGCGTGCGGACGGCGAGCGGCGAGGAGCATCGGGCGGACGCGGTGATCTCGAACGCGCAGGTCGAGGTGACCTACGGGATGCTCGAGGGCGCCGAGGCGCCGCGTCGCGTGCAGCGGAAGGTGGACAAGCTCGAGAGCTCGCCGGCTTCCATCGTCGTGTTCATGGGCGTCGATGGCGAGCTCGAGACGAGCCACATCGGGAGCACCAACGTCTGGAGCTACTCCTCGACGGATATCGAGGCCTGCTACCGGTCGTCGGAGGCCGGCGAGTTCGAGAAGAACCTCGGCTTCTTCCTCACCGTGCCCACGCGGAAGGACCCGCAGGGCGAGCTCGCGCCGGAGGGCATGCAGACCGTCGAGATCGTGGCGCTCACGAGCGGGACCCCCTTCGCGAAGTGGTTCGGCGACAAGACCATGAAGCGCGGCGACGAGTACGGGCGGCTCAAGGAGGAGCTCGGCGACTTCTTCGTCGAGCGGGCCGAGAAGCACCTCCCGGGGCTCCGCGATCACATCGTGCTCCGCGAGGTGGCGACGCCGGCGACGAACCACAGCTACACGCTCGCGCCGGGCGGGAACATCTACGGTCCGGCGCACACGCCGGCGCAGACCATGCCCTTCCGCTTCAAGACGAAGGCGCCGGTGGACGGGCTCTACCTCTGCGGGGCGTCCGTGATGGGCGCGGGCATCGTGCCCTGCGCCTCCTCGGGACGCGCGGCCGGCAAGGCGGTGCTCGCCGAGCGGAAGCCGCGCCCCATGACTCAGGCGGCCGGTCTGGAACCGGCGACGAGCTGAGCGCGCCGCCCCATTGACGTCGGCCGCTCACAACCTACTCATAGGTAGGCGCGAGCCCTCGCTCGCCTGGAGGTCGTGATGGAGCTGAACGCGGACTTCGATCGGCGCGCCGTGGTGCACGGGGCGGAGCTGGACTGGCGTCCCTCGCCCATGCCCGGCGTGGAGCGGCGCATGCTCGACCGCATCGGGGCCGAGGTCGCCCGGGCGACGACCATCGTGCGCTACGCGCCCGGGAGCGCGTTCTCGCCGCACGTCCATGGCGGGGGCGAGGAGTTCCTCGTGCTCGAGGGCGTGTTCAGCGACGAGCACGGCGACTTCCCCGCGGGCTCCTACGTCCGGAACCCGCCGACCTCGCGGCACACGCCGGGCTCGGCGCCGGGGACGACCATCCTGGTCAAGCTCTGGCAGTTCGACCCGGCGGACCGGCACGCGGTGCGGCTCCGGCCCGACGACGCGGCCTTCGCGGAGGCGGAGGGGCGGCCGGGCGTCGAGGTGCGCCCGCTGCATGCGGACGAGTTCGAGACCGTGCGCCTCGAGCGCTGGGCGCCGGGCGCGGAGGTGCGGCTGGCGCCCGCGGGCGGGCTCGAGGTCTTCGTGCTGGAGGGGGGCTTCGAGGAGGCGGGCGAGTCCTTCGCGGCGCACTCCTGGCTTCGCCTGCCGGCGGGCGCGGCGCTCTCGGCCGAGGCCGGCCCCGCGGGCGCGAGCGTCTGGGTGAAGTCGGGCCACGTGGACGGGGCCGCGGAGCGCTTCCAGGCCGCCTTCGCCGAGGTCTCCGGCGCCGCCCCGGCGACCTGAAGGCAGAGTCTTGACAGGGTCCGGCCCCGGGCTACCTTTCGCCGCCCATTCCGGAATAGCTCAGTTGGTAGAGCGGTCGGCTGTTAACCGATTGGTCGCAGGTTCGAGTCCTGCTTCCGGAGCCCCCAGCCCGCGGCGCCCGCGCCCGCGGGCTTTTTCGTAGGGGTGGCGAGGGCCTCGCCGCTCGACCCTGCGTACGCGCTCAGGATGTGCGGTGGAGTTCCCCATGCCGTGAGCCGCTCGACGAGGCAGCCGCGGTCCGCTTCCCGAGAGGGCCGGAGGGCATCTCCGCGGCCGGGCCACGCTGCCGAGCGGTTGAAGCGTTGCGTAGAATGGCCCGGATGGAGGGGCGTGAGCTACCGGGGCGGCACGTGGTCGACGAGGCGATTGCCGCCGATGATCTCGAACGGCTCCGAGTGCTCCCGGTGGACCTCTCGCTGCATCATCCGGACGTGGATTGGGTCGCCGACGTCTGTCTCCGATTGGCCAACCACCCGGACGCCACCGTGCGGGGCAACGCAGTGCTCGGCTTCGGCCACCTAGCTCGTCGATTCGGGCGATTGGACTCCGGTATTCGCGAGGTCATCGAGCGGGCGCTGGTGGACCCCGACGCCCACGTCCGGGGTCATGCCTGGTCGGCAGCCGACGACACACGCCACTTCCTGAACTGGACGTTCGGCGTCGGCACCCATGTCGAGCGCGTGCTCTGGTCCGGACGGGCGCGGGGACGGCAGTGGCGCGCGCGGCAGGTCGACTGGTGGCCCCCTGGCTTAGACGCCGGCGACACCTGGTCGCTGGTGATCGAAACGACGGACGGTCCGCCGGAGGAGAAGCTCTCGTCCTGGTGGTCGCCTGATGAGCGCGTCCTCGGTGGGACCCTTCGTGGATGGTCCACGTCGGCGATCGGCAATCTGAAGCGGACGCTCGCTCAGTCGCCGCCGCCCGGCGCCGACCAGGGATCACCGTGATTACGGTCTACGCAAATAGGGACACGGGCTCGGCAACCGGAGAAGGCTCAGTTCCCGTCGTCGCCGCCCCCTCGGGGAAGCGCCTTCGTGGCTCCCAACGGTTCCAGCACCAAGTCGATCATCGACGCCTCCCCGCATCGCCGGAGGAGCGGCCGCTGCGCCTCGCGCGGCACGCCGAGGTCCTCCAAGCGCGCGCGAATCTCCGGCAGGAGCATTCCTCGTGCCGCGAGGCTCTCGACCATCGTCGCCGCGCTCCATCCGCTCTCTCGCAGGATAGCCAGCGACGCGCGGGTGCCGACGCCGTTTTCGAGGAGGGCCGCGAGCACCTCGGGGTCCGCATAGCCGCCGCGCCCCAGGAGCTCGGCGACGCCCAGGGTCGACGTGCCGGCCTCGAGGAGCCAGAGGGCCGCGTGCGACGCCTTCAGGCCTTCGCCTCGGAGGATCGGCACCCACCAGGTGGGCTCGCCGCGCGCGATGGCGAAGCGCCGGATCGCGTCGAGCGGCTGCAGCTCTTCGCGGGCGAGGCGGGCATAGGTGGCGAGGAGAACGTCCTCGGTCGCGCCCTCGTCCACGCGGACGTCCCAGAAGCGTTCGAGGGCGAGCAGCACGACCTCGGGCTCCACCGCGCCAAGCAGCTCGTCGAACGCGGCCAGGGGCGAAAGCTGTCGCTGGAGAACGCCGCCGAGGGTGGCCGCTTGGCGCGGTGAGACGGCGTCCGCGAGGCCCGCGACCTCCGCCGCCGGGTACACGCGTGCCAGCCTGTCCAGCAAGCCCGCCTTGCGGGCCGGCGGGACCTTCGTGTCGGTCGCGAGCTCGAAGGCCTTGCGGATCGGCACTTCGTCGGTGATCGCGGCCTCTGCAGCCAGGCAGGCCAGGTGGCCCGCGTGGTACGCCGCCACGTCCACGTCCCGCCACACGTCGGTCGCAGCGGCGATCTCTCCTGCCCGGCCGAGCCCAAAGGACTCGACGAGCACGAGGAGCAGATCGCCCCAGTGCCAGCGTAGGTTCTCCTCCACCTCCGCAGCGTCGCGCGCCACGAAGTGCTCCCACGGGTCCGTCAGAACGTGGCAGGCCGCATCGAGCGTAAATCCCTCGGTCTCACATGCTTCGAGGAGCGCCCGCGCGTTGGGGGCGTCATCGATCCGGTCCGCAATGAAGCGGGCCAGGGCCGACGGTGTGAACGACATGCCCTTCCTCCTTAGACTGTCGCCGCGGCGCGCGCC
>JBCDGX010000335.1:0-6633 GCA_038750805.1 Myxococcota bacterium | reverse complement strand
ACACCTCATCCTTATCCTTGGCAAAAAGAGGCATTGGATATTGGTTTTCGTTTGGCTTATCAAGCACTACCACTCCTTCGGCTTCGGTCAGTAATTGGAAAATATCCGAGATTTGGTAGGTCGTCGAGACGGGGAAGCACCCCGATCACACGGCGGAGGTGTTCGTCGATGCCGTCGTCGAGACCATTCGCGACCAGCCCTCGCTCCATCGCCTCTGGGACGACCTTCACGCGCAGGCGATGTTCGAGCCGCGCTTCCAGGCGCCGGTGCGCGAGCTCGAGGAGAAGCTGATCGCGATGATCGGCCGGCTCCTCGTGAAGCTCGAGGTCGACGAGGCGCTCGCGGTGGAGGCCTACCTCTGCGTCCACGCGGCCTTCCACTTCCATCTCTTCCAGCACATCGCCGGAGATCCCGACGCGCTCACGAACCTCCGCGAGCGCATGCACTTTCTACTCGCCCGCTTTCGCCAATAGTCCATCGCCAGTCGCCGAGCCCCAAGGAGGCCCTCATGCCCGCAGCCGTTCCGTTCGATGCCGAGAAGGTCGGCAAGTCGAAGAGACCCGTCGCCACGAAGAAGGGCGCGACAGCGCAGCGGGCGATCTGTCAGACCTGCGACATCGCGTGCAGCGTGGTGACGGAGACGCAGAAGGGCCGCGTGGTGAAGGTCCGCGCGTCGGACAACCCGCTCTTTCGCGACAACATCTGCATGAAGGGCGTCTACGCACCGCGCGGATTCGCGAATCCGACCCGGCTCCTGTACCCGATGAAGCGCGTCGGGGAGCGCGGCTCCGGGCAGTTCGAGCGGACGACCTGGGACGAGGCGATGGCGGACATCGGCGCGCGCCTGAAGGCCATCATCGCGAAGTACGGTCCCGAGGCCTGGGCGGTCTCGACGAGCCAGTGGAACACGGGAACGGACTGCGGCCTCTCGCGCCGGCTGATGAACCACATCGGCTCGCCGAACTGGATCAGCGGCGTCGCGCTCTGCGCCGGTAACACGGCGGCGGTGAACCGGCTGACCTACGGCTGGTTCCCCATGGCCGATTTCAACAACACCAACTGCATCGTGCTCATCGGCCACAACCCGACGCGGCATAGCTGGAGCCCCATCTACTCGATGATCCGCACGCGCCAGGCGCGGGGCGCGAAGCTCATCGTGCTCGACCCGCGGAAGAGCGAGAACGCGGCGCGCGCGGACATCTGGCTGCCACTCAAGGCCGGCAGCGACACGGCCATGCTCTTCGGCTGGCTGAAGGTGATCATCGACGAGAAGCTCTACGACGCGCAGTTCGTCCGCGACTGGACCGTCGGCTGGGAGGAGCTGAAGCGTCGCGTGGACGAGTTCCCCCTCTCGCGCGTCGCCGAGCTCACGGGCTGCGGCGAGTCCGAGATCCGCGCCGCCGCGCGCATGTACGCGACGCAGGGCCCCTCGCTGATCCCCTGGTCGCCCATCACGGACCAGCAGCGGAACTCGACCTCGGGCATTCGCCTCCAGACGATTCTCCGCGCGATCTGCGGCAACCTCGATGTGGTCGGCGGCGAGACGCTTCAGGGCCTGAACCCGGACATCATCCCGGAGACGGTCATCGAGGCGCACGACGTGCTTCCCGAGGAGCAGAAGCGAAAGCAGCTCGGCACCGAGGAGCACCCGGTGTTCACCTACCGGGGCCAGGACGCGCTCCGCGAGCCCATGAAGCGCGTGTGGGGCCACGAGTACGTGAACCAGGTCGTCGGCTGCTTCATGGCGAACCCGAACTCGACCTTCAAGGCCATGGCGGGCAAGGGCCCCTACCCGGTGAAGGCCTTCACGTTCATGGGGAACAACCCGCTCCTCAGCTACGCGAACATGCCGCTGATTCTCGAGGGCATGATGAACCAGGAGCTGATCGTCGCGCACGAGCAGTTCATGACGCCTTCGGCGCAGCTCGCGGACTACGTGCTCCCGGCGGACAGCTGGCTCGAGCGGCCGTGGATGAGCGACATGTTCGGCTGGATGAGCGCCTCGCGACCGTCCGAGAAGTCCATGGACCCGCCGGGGGAGTGCGAGAGCACCTTCAGCTTTCTGAAGCGCCTCGCGGGTGCGCTGGACCGGCCCGAGGTGATTCCCTGGGACACCATCGAGGACCTCTACGATTGGCGTCTCGAGAAGACGGGCATGAGCTTCGAGGAGTTCTCGACGAACTACGAGGTCTACTTCAACAAGCCCACGTACAAGAAGTACGAGAAGACGGGCTTCGCGACGCCGAGCGGGAAGGTGGAGCTGAAGTCGTCGATCCTCGAAGACCTCGGCTTCGACGGGCTGCCCTATTTCCGTGAGGACCCGCCGGCGCCGGAGGGCTATGACCTGATGCTCTTCACGGGCGTGCGCGAGGACGGCTACTTCCAGACGGGCCACCGGCACATCCCGGAGATGCGCGCGAAGAACCCGGAGCCGCTCTGCTTCCTCAGCAAGAAGGAGGCGAAGAAGCAGGGACTGAAGGAGGGCGAGTGGGTCGAGATCGAGACCACGACCGGGAGGGTCACGATGAAGGTGTCCGTGCGTGACGGCATGCCGAACGGGCTCGTGCGCATCCCCCATGGCTGGTGGAAGCCGGAGATGACGCAGGGAATCCAGGCGGGGCTCTCGGGGACCCTGACCTACTCGGACGCGCAGCTCACCGGCGACGACCCGGACTACTTCGACCAGGAGCAGGGCATCCCGCACTTCAAGGGCGTGCCCTGCCGGCTCACGAAAACCGCGCACGCGCCCCTGGGCGTCACGAACGGCCACGCCGCGGCGGTGCACCCGTGATCGGCTTCATCCGAAAGACGCGGGACCTCGGCCTCCGCTGGCTCGAGCGCAAGGGCGGTCTCGTGACCTGGGTCGCGGGCCGCGGCTCGCGAAACGCCACCCCGCTCGACAAGGCCTGCCGCTGGCTCGCCGCGATCCTGCTGATGCCGCCGGGCGAGGACTTCATGCGCGACCCGCTCATCGACGGCCATCCGGGCTTCGACCCGGACGAGCTCGAGGCGTACTCGCGGGGCGAAACGGCCTGAGGACTGACGCACCGGAACGGACGTCCGGTCCGCCGTTCGAGGGGCGAGGCGCATCCTCGGCGCGCAGCGGGCCGTGGCTCAGGGGTCGGTCGTCACCACGACGCCGAGGGTGCTGCTCAGGTAGGTGCTCCGGAGGGCACCGGTCCGCTGCGTGTCCTGGTCGGCGTAGAGGTCCGTGTCGCTGACCTCGAGGCGCGTGTCGAGGCGCAGCACGAGCTGCGGGAGCGGGCGTACGTCGAGGGTGGCGGTGAGGGTGCCGAGGCGCTCGTATTGCCCCTGCGTGACCAGCGCGGCCGTGTCGCCGAGGAGCTCGCCGCGCAGGGCGAGCGCGACCATGGAGCTCACGTCGACGGCCGCGGTGAGGGCGATGCCGTAGAAGAGGGCGTCGTCATCGGGCGCCGAGACGTAGAGGGAGCCGTTCAGCGCGAGGCGCAGGCGGTCGAAGAAGGCCGCGCGGAGGACCAGGTCGAAGAAGTGCTCCCACTGGTCGTCGTCGCCGGGGGCGGCGGCGGCGCCGTAGCCGCTCGAGGATGCGCCGGTGTAGTAGCCGGCGGCGATCTCCACGTCGTCCGCCGGAAGGACGATGGCCTGGAGCCCGAGGTGCGGGCTCTGGTTGTCGTCCGTGACGGCCAGGTTGGTGCCGTTGACGACCATGCCGCGCAGCACGAGGCAGCCGAGGTCCCAGGTCGCGCGCAGCCCCAGGTGATAGAAGGGCTGCATGAAGTAGAGGGCGCCGCGCGTGTAGTTGGGGTTTCGCCAGCTGTCCGCGGACTCGCCGCCGTAGAGCGTGTCGAACTGCCCAACGTCGAGCTGCAGCGCGTCGGTCGGCCGCCAGCTCGCGTAGGCCTCTTTGAGGGCGACGTACTCGGCGACCGGCGCGGCGATGAGCGCCGCCTGGGCGCCGCCGAAGCGGAGGTCGACGGTCAGGCCGACGTCCTCGGTGGCGTAGCGGGCGCCGAGCCCCGCGAAGGCGAGGCCGAAGCCGTGGTTTCGGTCGAAGGCTCGGTGAACGATGCCGTCGGAGTTCGCCCCGGGGTCGGCCGGTCGGTTCCAGTCGGCGAGGTAATAGCCGTCGATGAAGGCGTCGACGCGGAGGTCGCGCCACCAGGCGTCGTCCTCATCGCCCGGACTGGCGGCCTGGGCGCTGGCGACGCCAGGCGGAGCGGCCGCCACGACGGAAACGAGGGCGAGCAGGACGGCGGTGAGAGTCGAACGTCGCATGGTGACAGGAGGGTCCGTCGGCCCCCTTCGAACGCCCAACTTTCCGAGGTCGCGCCGGGAGGGGTAGCGCCGGCGGGTGTGCGGGGTCCGGGGCTGACCCCACGAGCCCGGGCATGACGAAGCTGCGCAAGGAGTTCGCAGCCCTCGAGCGCGTGGAGGTGAGAAGCGCCGCGGAGCTGCGCGCGTGGCTCGAGGAGCACCACGCAGGAAAGGCGTCAGTGGCGCTGGTCACGTTCAAGAAGGTCGTCCCGGAGCGCTACGTCTCGACGGGCGAGGTGCTCGACGAGCTTCTCGCCTTCGGGTGGATCGACGGCGCGCGCCACAAGCTGGACGAGAAGCGCACCATGCAGCTCATCGCGCCGCGAAAGACCCAGCACTGGACGAAGAGCTACAAGCAGCGCGCGGCGCGCCTCGAGGCCGAGGGCCGCATGAAACCCGCGGGCCGGGCCGCCATCGCGGCGGCGAAGCAGAGCGGGCTTTGGACCTTCATGGACGACGTCGACGCGCTCATCGTCCCGCCGGACCTCCGCGACGCCCTCGACACGAAGCCCGGCGCCGCGGCCTTCTTCGACGCGGCGGCACCCTCCTACCGCCGAAACGTGCTCCGCTGGGTGAAGCTCGCGAAGACCGAAGCGACGCGAGCGCGACGGATCGCGAAGGTGGCGGGGCTCTCGGGGGAGGGGAAGAGGGTCGCGCAGATGTGAGGTGGGCTACTCGAGCTCGTCGGCGAGAGCCTCGAGGCGCGGCCGGATCGCGCTCACCAGCCGATTGATGGAGTGCGTGAAGAACGCCTTCATCGACGCGCGCACGTCCGGGTCGAAGATGTCCTGCACGGACATGCGCAGCCCGAGCGGGTGCCGGGCATCGCCGTAGTGGAGCGTTTCGCCGACCTCCGCAGCGATGGCCTCTCGCTCGCTCTCCAGGCGCCCCGCCGCCAGCTCCGCAAAGGAACCCTTCCCGGTGAAGCCGACGTACACGCCGATGCGCCTGGAGCTCTGGCTGAAGTAGGCGCTGACCCAGGCCGTGGAGAGCTTTGGCGGGAGCGGAAAGTAGATGTTCTGGGACCGCGTCGCGTTGGCGAGCGGCTGCGAGGGATCCTCGAGAGCGAGCTCCGCGAGTAGTTCCTTCCAGAAGCCCTCGTAGAAGGCAGCGTCGTCCGACACAGGGTCGTCGGCGCCGACTTCCGTGGGGCCCTGGGTGAGCGTCGCTCCCTCGGGAAGCTGGACCACGTAGCGTCCAATTTCGACGGTCCGCGCGAGAACCCGCGGCAAGACGAGCGTGGCACCCGCCGATGTTCGGTAGAGCCCGAGCTCGACGAGGCCAAACGTGAGCTCGAGATTGCCCACCGCATCGAGAAAGGAAGTGATGGACGCCGCGCCTCGCTGAATCCCATCGCCGACGATGAGGAGAAGGAAGCGCCCGCGTTCGAGCGAACGCTGCACCTCGTCGACGAAGCGGGCCTCGTCGACCTCGGGATAGGCCTCGAGAACGAGCTCATAGAGTGTATTCCCCGTGCGCCCGAGGGCGCGGTTCACAGCACGCTGGAGGTCCTCGTAGCTCCAGCGAGCAAGCTCCTTCGCGTAGTCGAGAATCTGCGCGACGACCTTCCGACGGGCCTCCGGATTGCGCCAGAGCTTCGCCTCGAGGACGACGAGGCGTCCACGGCTCGTGACGTAGAGCGCGTCGAGGGGCCCCGCGGGCGTGCGGAGCTCCATGCACACCGGAACGAGCTGCTCAAACGCGGGATCGATCGCGGCCACGGGCAGGCAAGCGGGATGCGCGAACGCCAACTCCTGCACGAATCGCTCGTCGTACGCCCGTCCCTCGAGACGCTCGAGCGCCTCGACCTCGTCGCCGAGTTGGAGGAGTGGCGTTGCGTAGGGGAGTTGCTTCATGGATGGGGCCGACGGGCGATTCTATTTGGCCGAGCTGACGGTTGCCCGAGCGAGTCGCTCGATCTCGTCCATCCCAAGCTGGCGCGTGTCCATCACCGCTCGATCCGAGCGAAGCGACGTCACGTGACCTCCGGTGAGCATGTAGAACTCTCCCACGCCCGCGTTCGCGAGCTTGCCCGCAAAGCTCTCCCGGGCCTCCGCGAAGAGCGGCTTCATCTTCTTGCGCGCGGCCTCCGCGGCGATGCGACCGACGAACCACGTGGAGATGTTGTCGCGACCCTTGTAGTCGAGATCGCCGGGGTTCTGCGTCGCGATCATGACGCCGAGACCGGCCGAACGGGCACGGCGCAGCAGGTCCTGCAATGGCTCCTTGGTCGCCGGTTTGCTCGTGGCCGGGAGGTAGGCGTCGGCCTCGTCCAGCATGAGCACACCCTGCAGCCGACGCGCCGGGGAGCGCGCGGACCAGCGGGCGATCTCGCTT
>JBCDGX010000334.1:0-6643 GCA_038750805.1 Myxococcota bacterium | reverse complement strand
GTGCTTCACGCCGTGCTCGGCGTAGAGGGGCAGCTTCTCGCCCCGGTCCCGAGACGCCGTGGACGGCGCCTCGCCGATCCAGTCCGGGACGACCGTGAAGTAGGCCGTCGCGGGGAGCTCGGGCAACCGCTCGACGCGCCAGCCGGCGAGGTCCGGGACCACGGGCTCGCGGTCCGTGAGGTGGATCTCCGGCTCGAAGAGGATCCACCAGCCGCCGGGCCCGCCGCGCCCGCGCTGAAAGGGGCCGCCGAGCTCGACGTTGAGCACCGAGGCCGCGTTCGCGTGCGCCGGCGCAGGCCGCGGCGAGACGTAGAGCGTGCCCCGGATGATCTCCGCGCGCCGATGCGGGGGCACGGCGAGGTAGCGCTCGTAGAGCGCCTGTCGCGGGTCCTGAAGCGCATCGACCATCGCTCTCGACGTAGCAGGCCCCGCGCGGCGCCCGTGGGCTCGCCCTCCATCGGGAGGCTTGGCGCCGGGAAGGGCGCCTGGCATGTCCAGGGCGTGCACGACGACGCGAGCGACGGCCTCCTGATCCCCTGGGAGCAGCTCTCCGCGGACGCGCTCCGCGGCGTGATGGAGGAGTACGTGAGCCGCGAGGGCACGGACTATGGCCACGCGGAGGTGAGCTTCGACGCGAAGGTCGCCGCGGTCCGCCGGCAGCTCGAGCGCGGCGAGGTCGTCGTGCTCTTCGACCCCCGCGCGGGCACCTGCAACCTGATGCCCGCCCGCGACGTGGGCTGAGGGCCCGCGGGCATGCCCGCGAGCGGGTCGGAGACGGCGTCTTCCGGTGTCGCATCCGCGAAGACCGATCGTTGCAGAGGCGGCCGACTGCCGGCAGCCTGGGCGGAGAGCGATGACGGGACGACAGCTCGCCATGACCCTGCTGGCAGTGGCCTCCGGGTGCTTCCAAAGCGCATCCGACGGGGTGGCCAGGGACGCGGGGCCGGCGGACGCGGCCGTGGGCGATTGCTCGAGCGTGTGCTTCGAGTGGCTTCCGCGCGACGAGGCCGTCGTGTGCACGGCCCTCAACGCTGGAGGCGCGCTCGGATGTCCGACGGGCTTCCGCTGCGTCGCGGACCCCGAGGGCCCCCACTTCTTCGATACGACGCCGAAGGCCGAGGGCATTTGCCGCCCGAGCACCCTGGCCGACCGCGGCGTGATCGAGACCGTCTTCACCCATCGCGACGAGGACCCGGCGGACGACCCCGACGCAGTAGCCGTCGCCCTCGATCTCCGGCTCAACGGCGCGCGCTTTCCGCGCGTCCTGGCGCCGCCGCCCTTCCTGACCGTGCTGCGCGCCGAGAGCGGACGCTGGACCCACATCGTCCGCCTCGACCATGAGGTGCTCGCGGCGCCGCTCCGCCTCGCGCTCCCTCCGGGCACGTACCTCGTCCACTACCAGGTCCAGTCCGACTTCTCGGGGCTGGGTGGACTTCCCGCGTCGGCGCGGATGGGTCGTCTCCGCGTGGTGGCGGCCGGGGAGGCCATCGTCGACTGGGATCTGCCGGAGGTTCGCTGGAGCGCGACACTCG
Source organism: Myxococcota bacterium (assembly GCA_038750805.1). Classification (GTDB taxonomy): domain Bacteria; phylum Myxococcota_A; class Polyangia; order Polyangiales; family Houyiibacteriaceae; genus CALCTH01. Next base: position 5,111 of record JBCDGX010000334.1, on the reverse strand, counting down.
ACGGCGCACCCGTCACGGACGCAGCTCTCTGGGTGGCCTCGGCGGCGCTGCTCTACCCGGTGATCTCGCCGCTCGGGGCGACGCCGCTGGTGCTCGAGCGCGGCCCCTACGACACCGGCACGCGCGTGACCACGCCCGACGTCAGCGCCCTGGTCGGCCTCGACGCGCTGAACGTCGCGGGCGACCAGACGCTGAACGTCGCGCTGCGCTCGCGACCCGTGTCCGGCACGGTCCGCATCGACGGCGAAGCGCCGAGGACCGACGGGGCGTTCGTTCGCTTCGAGCACGCGGGAATCCGGGGAGGCGCCCTCAGCTTCGGTCCAAGCACCCACGTCGACCTGCCCGTCGACCCGCTGACGGGCCGCTTCGAAGGGCGCCTCGTCGAAGGCCGCTACGCCTACGGGGTGGTCATGAACGAGGCCGGGCGCGGGTTCCCCGTCGCGACCGACGCGAGCCCGGCGCCGGTCCTCGACCTCGCCTTCGACACGGTGACGGTCCCCGGGCGCGTGACCTACGGCGGCGCTCCGCCTCCAGCCGATCTTCGCGACACGCGCGTCAGCTTCATTCCGGTAATCGAGGACTTCGGCGGCAGCGCGTCGAGCGAAGTGGCCCCCGACGGGAGCTTCGAAGTCACGCTCACCCGCGGCGTGCGCTACCGCGCCTTCGTCGCCGGCACCCGGTCGGCACGGGTCGCGGCCGAGGGCTTCCTCCGATCGACGTTCGCGGCCGCCCCGCTGGGCGAGGTCCGAGTCGAGGACTCGGCGACGCCGCTTTCGTTCGATGCTCCGACGAGCGCCGTCAGCATCACGCTTACCGAGAACGGCGCTCCCGTGCCGGTGACCGCGCCCGAGCTGGCCCGGGGCCTCCTCGAGCTGCGTCCCGTCGATGACTTCGGGAGATGGTTCGCCGCCAACACGCTGGCCTTCCCCGGCGAGGGCCCGATGCGCGTCGAGGACGACGTGCCGGCGGGCCGCTACGACGTCGTCTTCGTCCGCGGGCGCCGCGAGGACTTCGCCGGTCCGTTTGGAGAGACCCGCCTCGGCCAGGTGGAGCTCGTGCCGGGCGAGCGCCTCGAGGCCACCTTCGACCTTCGAACGGTGACGCTCCGAGGACGGATCCGCCCGGACGCGGTTGGCGGCGACGGCTTTCGAGGAAGCGTCTCGGCGCGTGCGTCGAACGGTCGCCGACGGGAGGATGGCCCCTCGGCGACCCTGGCGCCGGACGGGACCTTCGAGCTCATCGCACTCCCCGGCGAGTACGACCTCTTGTTGGGCTGCGACGCGGGGTGTGGCCCCCCGACGCCACGAAGCTCGGGTCGACTGGCCGATCGCCTCGCGCTCGCGCCCTGACCCAGCAATTCGAAGCGCACGAGGGGCCGGGAGGCGCTTCAGAGTCGGCGCGGGTCGTCGAGTCCACGGGCAGGCCATCCGCCGCGCGGCGTGCGCATCGTCTCGGCGTACCCACCTCGTAACGGCCGCACGCTGGCCGGTCGTTGGCGGCGTCCTACGGTGGGGGCATGACGTCCTCCGCCCTCGTTCCGACCGACACGGACGCGAGGCCCGGGGCACGGGCGGCGCTCGCCGGGGTCGTGGACGGCTTTTTCGGTCGCGAGGGCGAGCTCGAGGCGGCGGCCGAGGTGCTCGCCGCTCCGGGCGGGGTTCTCTTCATCACGGGGCCCGGCGGCATCGGCAAGTCGCGCTTCGCCCTCGAGCTCGCGGGGCGCCGGGCCGATGCACACCTCGAGGTGCGCTCGGCGGACCTCTCCGAGACGAGCACGGCCGAGGGGCTCTTCGACGCGCTGGCCGTGCTCCTCGACGTGCCTCGCTCCTCGGACGCGCTCCCGACGGAGGACGCCTTCGACCGGGCCCTCGCCGACGCGCCGCCCACGCTGCTGGTGCTCGACAGCCCCGAGCACGTCCGGGACGACCTCGCCGCGGCGCTCCGCCGCTGGGTGCCACGCGCGCCCCAGCTCCGCTGGCTCGTCGGATCCCGCGTCGCGCCGGACCTCCGCGGGGCGCGACGCATCGAGCTCGGGCCCCTCGACACGGCGGACGCGCGGGCGCTCTTCCTCGACCGCGTGCGGGCGCAGCGCTGGGACTTCGCGGTGCGCCCGGACGACGAGGCGACCCTGACGTCGCTGCTCGCCGGCCTCGACGGCGTACCGCTGGCCCTCGAGCTCGCGGCGTCGCGCGTTCCGGCCCTCGGGCTCCCCGCCCTGCACGCGCGGCTCGGCTCGCATCTCGACCTCCTGCGCAACCGACGTCCCGGCGCCCTGCCCCGGCACCTCACGCTGCGCGCGACCGTCGATTGGTCCCTCGCGCTCCTCCCCGCGGACGCGCGGGCCGCGCTCGTTCGCTCGGCCGCCTTCCGGGGCTCCTTCGACCTCGACGCCTTCGAGGCCGTGGTCGTCCCGGACGGCACGCCGACGGGAGCGCTCGACGTGCTGGACACGCTGCTCGATCACTCGCTGGTACGCGCCTTCGACGGGCGCGAAGGCCGCCGGCGCTTCCGCCTCTACGAGGTCGTGCGCGAGCGGGCCGCGGAGACGCTCGCCACCCAGTCCGACGCCGCGCCGACCTTCCGGCGTCACGCGGTGCATTTCGTCGAGCGCTTCGCGGCCACCACCACCCCGAACGGACCGACCTACCTCCTCGGACTCCGCGAGCACGAAGGCGCGCTCCTCGACGACGTCGACAACCTCGTCGCGGGCTTCGAGCGCATGGAGGGCATCGACGCCGCGCTTCGGGCCCGCTCCGGGCTCCAGGCCGCGCGCGTGCTCTTTCGCCGCGGCGCGACGGAGGTGCTCTGGCAGCTCCTCGACCGGAGCCTCGAGGCCGCGTCCCGCGCCGGCGACGATGCGCTCCGAAGCCGCCTGCTGCTGGCGCGCGCCTGCGCCGAACGGGCGCGGCACAAGCGCGACGTGAGCGCGCTGCTCGCGGAGGCGACGGACCTCGCCGACACCGCCGGGGACGAGGCACTGCACGGCGCCGTGGCCTGGCATCGCGCGCTCGCGGCGTCGGATCGCTACGATTGCGATGGCGCGCTCGCCCAGCTCGAGCGCGCGCTCCCGCGCCTCCGGGCGCACGGCGACCGGGACGGCGAGCTCTTCGTGCACGTGCTCCGGGCCGTGGCCCTCGCCCGGAGCGGCCGCGGCCACGAAGCCATCGCCGCCTGTCGCGAGGCCGTCGCCGCCGCGCGGAGCGCGGGTCACGCCCACTCGCTGGCGAGCGCGCTGCGCAACCTCGCCGTGCTCCAGATCCGCGCCGGCGCCTACGCCGAGGCCCACGTCCACGCTCGCGAGTCCCTCGCGGTGCAGCGCTCCCTCGGCGACGCCTGGAGCGAGATCATGACCCGGGTGGTCCTCTGCGCCGCCGCCGCCGCCGCCGGTGAGCTCGACGAGGCACGCACGCACGGCGAGGCCGCCCGTCGCCTCGTCGCGCGCACGGGCTTCGTCCGGCCGCTGAGCTACCCGGCCGAGGAGCTCGGCTGGGTCGCGCGCGCCGCCGGCGACGACGCGGCGGCGCTGGCTCTCTTCGAACGCTCCCTCGCGGAGGGCGGGGCGCGCGGGCACGGGCTTCAGCGGGCCGCGAGCCTGAGCGGACGCGCGGCCTGCCGCCTCATCGCGGGCGCGACGGCGGAGGCCCGCGCCGATCTCCTCGAGGCGCTCTCGATCAAGGCGCGCGTACCGCTGACGGTGCACGAGGCGCAGGTCGATGAGGCCTTGCTGGCGCTGAGCCACGCGCTCGAAGGCGACCGCGCGGGGGCCCAGGCCTGGACCGAGATCACCCGCGAGCATCTGGCGCGCTGGCCGCACCGGAACGCCGAGGAGGTGCTCGAGGTGGTCGACGCGTTGCTCGCGGACACAGAAGCGCCCCCGGAGCCCCGGGCCGGGCTCTCCCCGCCGGGGCGCGCGGCACGGCACGCGCGCCACCGGCATCGCGCCCGGGAGACGTGCCCCGAGGCCGCGCTCACCGTGGGACCGGAGCTTCGTTGGCTAGCGCTGCCTGGGGGGAAGCGTATGCCCCTCGCCCGGCGGCCGGTGGCCCGGCGGATCGTCGCGGCGCTCGTCGACGCCCGGCGGCGCACGCCCGGCGAGCCCCTCGAGGCGCACGTGCTCGTGGCGCGGGTCTGGCCCGACGACCGGAGCCGCAAGGAAGACCTCGCGAACCGGCTCTGGGTCGCGGTCTCGGGGCTTCGGCGCGCCGGCCTCGGGCCCCTCCTGAAGACCGACGACGCCGGGTATCTGCTCGACCCGGAAGTGCCGCTCGTCGACGCGCGGCCGGCCGAGAGCGCCTGAGAAACGCCTTAGATTGAAGAGCTAAGTGGCTGTGTTCGTTTTGGATTTCTAGGTTTCGGGCGTTCTCGGCGGGGCGGTCCGCCGGGGCGAACGAAAGGAAGAAACCATGACCTCGCATCTCTCCTCGCTCCGGGGCCTCGTGGGCCTCGTCGCTCTGAGCCTGGCCGGCGCCTGTGCCGCCGGCGGACCCGAGGCCGGCGCGCCGACCGGCGACCTCAAGGGCTGCGTCCCGGCTAACGTCGACGGCGGCATCGACCTCGACTGCGACGGCATCGCCGACGTGTTCCTCGACTTCGACGTCGACGTGAGCACGGACTTCGACACGGACATCGACTTCAGCATCACGGAGACCACGGACACGTCGAGCGCCTCGGGGGGCGGCTCCACGAGCGCGAGCGCCGGTCCGGGCTTCGCCTCGGCGGGCTTCTACGGCCGAGCCTCGGGCTCCGGCTTCTCCTCGGTGTCCGGGAGCGCGAGCGCCTACGTGGGACCCGGCGGCACCTCCGGGGCCTCGAGCTCGGGCAGCGCCTCGAGCGGCGGCTCCTCCTCGAGCGACTCCGCCAGCGCGGGCACGCCGCCCAGCGGCACCGGCAGCGGCGCCGGCGGCAGCGCGTCGTCCTCGGGCTCGTCCAGCTCGACCACGACGACGGCCTTCAGCTGCTCGAAGACGCACGGCTTCTTCGGCGTGGACGCCAAGGTGAACTGCGCCGAGGGTGACGCAGGCATCGAGTGCATCTGCATCGACGAGGGCGTGACGGTGGGAAGCTGCACCGAGCGCTTCCGCGGCCTCGCCTGCAGCTACTTCGGCTGCTGC
>JBCDGX010000333.1:0-6644 GCA_038750805.1 Myxococcota bacterium | reverse complement strand
GGCCCGGCGCCGGGGCGAGCTCCCGCGGAGCCGGGACCTCGGGACGGCGGCCACGGTCCTCGCCGTGGCCGGGGCCTTCGCGGCGACGGGGGCGTCCGCCCGGGACACGCTCGCGACGCTCGTGCGCCAGGGCGCGCGAGCCGCCGAGCGCCCCGACGCCTCGCCGGCCGCGGCGCTCGAAGCCTCCTTCGCCCTCGGCCTCGACGCCGCGCTCCCCGTGGTGCTGGCGGCCCTGGGCGTCGGGACGCTCGTCGCGTTCCTCCAGGTCGGCCCCCTGCTGACGGCCAAGCCCCTCGCGCCCAAGCTCGAGCGCCTCGATCCGATCCGCGGCCTTCGGAACCTCGTGGGCCCGCGGCAGCTCGTCGAGCTCCTGAAGACCCTCGCCAAGCTCGCCATCGTCGGCGCCGTCCTCCTCGTGCTCCTTCGGGAGAGCGTCCGCGGTCTCGCTGGGCTGAGCGGGCGCGACGCGGGCGCGGCCCTCGAGGGCACTGGCGCGCTCACGCTCCGGCTCTTCGTTCGGGTGGGCGGCGTGCTCCTCGCGCTCGGCGTCGCGGACCTCTTCTACCAGCGCTGGCGCCACGCCCGGGACCAGCGGATGAGCAAGGACGAGGTGAAGCGCGAGCGGAAGGACGCCGAGGGCGACCCGCAGGCGCGCCAGGCCCGGGACCGGGCCTACCGGGAGATCGTCGAGCACGACGCCGTCGAGTCCGTGCGGAAGGCGGACGTACTCGTCGTGAACCCGACGCACCTGGCGGTCGCCCTGCGCTACGACGAGGAGACGCATGACGCCCCGGAGGTCGTCGCCAAGGGCGCCGATCACGTGGCCCGGCGCATGATCGAGGCGGCCGAGCAGGAGGGCGTGCCCGTGCTCCGCGACGTGCCGCTGGCTCGGGCGCTTCACGCGCTCGAGCGCGGCGAGGAGATCCCCGAGGCCCTCTACGACGCCGTCGCCGTCGTGCTTCGGGCGGCCTGGGAGGAGCGCGAGCGCCGGGAGGCCGAGGCGCGTGAGGGGGCCCCCTGAGGGCGGCGCCGCCGCTCGCCTCGCCCTTCGTCGAGGTCGCCATTCCGGTCGCGCTCCGGCAGCTCTTCACCTACCGCGTGCCGGAGGCGCTCGCGGGGCAGCTGCGTCCCGGGGCGCGCGTCGCCGTCCCCTTCCACCGGCGGAAGCTCGCGGGCTTCGTCGTGCGCGGCCGGGACGAGGCGCCCGAGGGGGTGAAGCGCGTGCTCTCGGTGGCGGGGCTCCTCGAGGAAGAGCCCATCTTCCCCGCCGAGCTCTTCGCCTTTCTCGACGAAGCCGCCCGCTACTACCTCCATCCCCTCGGCGAGGTGCTCCGCGCGGCGGCGCCCGCGCTCCCCACCGGCGCGCTTCGCCGGCTCGCGAAGGGGGGCTTCCTCGCGAAGGGCGAGACGCTCCCCGGGCGGAAGGTCGCTCACGTGCGCGAGCTCTTCGCGACGCGCACGGAGGCGGCGGCGCCGGAGCGCCTCGGCAGCCGTCAGCGCGCGCTCCTGGCGGTGCTCGAGGAGCGGGGGGAGGAGCTCGCCCTGACGGAGCTCCGCGGGCACGTGAAGGAGGCCCGGCAGGTGCTTCGCGGCCTCGCGGAGAAGGGCCTCGTCGCGCTCACGGAGCGCGAGGTCCTCGCGGACCCCTTCTTCGGCAAGCCCGTGGCGCGCGCCGAGCCGCCCGAGCTCAACGCGGCGCAGGCCCACGCCCGCGACGCGCTGCTGGCGGCGCTCGGCGAGGACGCGCCGGGCGCCTTTCTCCTCCACGGCGTGACCGGTTCGGGCAAGACCGAGGTCTACCTCCGGGTGATCGCCGCGGCCCTCGAGCGCGGCCAGGGCGCGCTCCTCCTCGTGCCGGAGATCGCCCTCACGCCGCAGCTCGTGCACCGCTTCCGCGCCCGCTTCGGGGACGGCATCGCCGTGCTCCACAGCGCGCTCGGTGAGAAGGAGCGCGACGAGGCCTGGCGGCGCCTTCGGCGGGGGGACCTCCGGCTCGCCCTCGGCGCCCGCTCGGCGCTCTTCGCGCCGGTGCCGGACCTCGGCGTGCTGGTCGTCGACGAGGAGCACGACGGCTCCTTCAAGCAGGAGGAGGGCTTCCGCTACCAGGCCCGGGACATGGCGCTCCTCCGCGCCCAGCGCGCCGGGGCGCTCTGCGTGCTCGGGAGCGCGACGCCGAGCCTCGAGACCTTCGAGCGCGCCCGGCAGGGACGCCTCGGGCTGCTCAGCCTGCCGGAGCGCGCCACGGCCCAGGCGCTCCCTCCCGTCGAGGTGGTGGACATGCGCCGCCAGCGGAAGACCCCCTCGGGCCACGCGCTTCTCAGCGGTCCCCTCGACGGCGCCATCCGCGCGTGCCTCGAGGCCGGCGACCAGGCCATCCTCTTTCTCAACCGCCGGGGCTTCGCGCCGAACGTTCGGTGCCTTTCCTGCGGTGAGGCCATCGAGTGCCCGACCTGCTCGGTCACGCTGACCGAGCATCGGCGCGAGGGCCTGCTCCGCTGCCACTATTGCGACTTCGCCCGGCCGCGGCCGGGACGCTGCCCGAGCTGCGACGTCGACGCGCTGGCATCCCTCGGCCTCGGCACGGAGCAGCTCGAGGCCATGCTCGCCGAGCGCTTCGCGCCCGCGCGGGTGGCGCGCCTCGACCGGGACGTGGCCGCCGGGAAGAGCGTCGAGGCCGTGCTCGACCGGCTCCGGCGGAAGGAGATCGACCTCCTCGTGGGCACGCAGATGGTCACCAAGGGGCACGACGTCCCGGGCGTGACGCTCGTGGGCGTGGTGCTCGCGGACCAGAGCCTCGCCTTTCCGGACTTTCGCGCCGCTGAGCGGACCTACCAGCTCCTCAGCCAGGTCGCCGGGCGCGCCGGGCGCGGTGAGCGGGCTGGGCGGGTCCTCTTCCAGACCTTCCTGCCCGACCACCCGGCCATCACCGCCGCGGCGAAGCACGACTACGAGGGCTTCTTCGCCTACGAGCGCGAGGAGCGCGAGGCCCTCGGCTATCCGCCCTTCGGCCGCATGGTCGCCGTTCGCGTGGACGCGGCGGACGAAAGCCGCGCCCGGCAGGTGGCCGAGGGGCTCGCGAGCGTGGTCCGGCGCCTCCCGGCCCACCGCCAGGGCGAGATGATGGTGCTCGGTCCCGCGGCGGCGCCCATCGCGCGCCTCCGGGGCCGCTACCGCTTCCGCTTCCTGGTGCGCGGGCGCCAGCTCCGGCCGGTCCGGCAGGCGGCGCAGGCCGTGGCCGCGCGCATCGACGAGGGCCTCGGCGTGGCCCGGGCGGTCGTCGACGTGGACCCCGTCAGCATGCTCTGAACTTTCGGCTGCGTCCGTCGTCTACCCAAGGGAGCACCGCTTCGCCGCCCTCGCACCGAATGGCGAGGCGGCGCCAGTGGCTCTAGGGTGGTTTTCATGAGGCATTTTGCGCTCGTCCTCGGCGTCGGCCTGCTCGGCGCCGCCCTCGTCCAGTCCGTGACCGTGCGCCGGTCCACGGAGGCGCCCGTCGTCGTCCCGCCGACGGCGACCCCGGACCCGCTCACGGGGGCCCTCCTCCTCGACCTCGACGACGACGCCAGCGCGAGCGAGCGCGCCCACGTCGAGGCGGAGCTGGAGCAGGCCATCGCGCCCTTCGCCTGGGACGGGCTCGGCGAGCTGCTGAGCGAGGAGGCGCAGCTCTACCGCCTCGAGGTGCCCGAGAGCGAGCTCGCCGACGTGCGCGCCGAGCTCTCCGACGAGGGGGCCCTCGTCGAGGCTCTCGAGCGCGAGCGCATCTGGTCGCTCCCCGAGGCCGCGCAGGCCTTCGTCGTTCCCGAGCTGGCCGAGGCCGCGGACGCCCCGGAGGCTTCGCGCGGCACCTACCGTCCGAACGACCCCTACTACAAGCACCAGTGGCACCTCGACCAGATCCAGATGCCCGCCGCCTGGACGCGGAGCCAGGGCGAGGGCGTGGTGGTCGCGGTCATCGACACGGGCGTCAGCTTCCGCTCGGAGGGCAAGTTCGTGCTCGCGCCGGATCTCGCGGCCACGCGCTTCGTCGGCGGCCGGGACTTCGTCGACGGCGACGACCGGCCGCAGGACGAGCACGGCCACGGGACGCACGTCGCCGGGACCATCGCCCAGTCGACGAACAACGCCCTCGGCGTCGCGGGCGTGGCGCCCGGCGCCTCGATCATGCCCATCCGCGTGCTCGACCGGCGCGGGGCCGGGTCCTGGGGCCGCGTGGCGGCAGGCATCCGCTGGGCCGCGGACCACGGCGCCGACGTGCTCAACCTGAGCCTTGGCGGCGGCGTCCCGAGCCGGGCCATCCAGAACGCGATCAACCACGCGCACGCGAAGGGCGTCGTGGTCGTCGCGGCCGCGGGCAACACGGGCCGTGGCCGCGTGCAGTTCCCCGGCGCCTGCAAGAACACCATCGGCGTCGGCGCCGTGCGCTTCGACGAGACGCTCAGCTTCTACTCGAGCTACGGCAACCACCTCGACGTGGTCGCCCCCGGGGGCGACACCCGCGTCGACCAGAACGGCGACGGCATGGCCGATGGCGTACTGCAGAACACGCTCGTGCAGGGCGACCCGGGCCGCCACGACTACCTGCTCTACCAGGGCACGAGCATGGCGGCGCCGCACGTCGCCGGCGTGGCCGCGCTCCTCAAGGCCGAGGGCGTCCGGAGCCCCGACGCCGTCGAGCGCCTCCTGAAGCGCACGGCGAAGGACAAGGGCGACGCGCGCCGCTACGGCGCCGGGCTGATCCAGGCGGATTCGGCGCTTCGGGCGGCTGGTCAGGAGCGGAGCGGTGCGCGCGGGCTTCTGGCCATGCTCTTCGGGCTTCTCGCCCTCGGCGGTCTCGCGCGGCGGGGCGCCAAGGGCGTCGGGCGAGGTGGCGCGCTCGCGGCCGGCGTGGTCCTGGCGGGCGGCCTCGGCGTCCTCCCCTGGCACCTCTTCGGCCTCGGCTCCCCGAGCTTCGACGCGCTCGGGCTCGTCGGCGGGCTCGGCTTCGAGACGATCACGCTGACGGCGGCGCCCTTCGTGCTCGCCCTCGGTCTCTTCTACGGCGTGGCGCGGCTCCGGCCGGTGCTCGCGGGGCTCTGCCTCGGCGGTGCGGCGTGGTTCGCCCTCGAGGCGCTCTCCCCGACGCTCGGCTTCGCGCTCCTTCCGGCGGCGCTGGTCGGCCCCTGGCTGCTCCTGCAGGCCGCCCTGCTCCTTGTCCTCGCCCGCGCCGTCGCGCGCTGAGGCGCGCGGCCCGGCGCCCCGTGGCCCCGTCGGCTTGCTGAGCGGACCTTCGGCTCGGAAGCTGAAGGCGTGAGGCCGAAGACCCTGTTCGAGCGCGCGTCCGCCATCCGGCGGCAGGCCACGACGCTCGGGCCGGAGCTTCGGGACATCCAGCGCAGGCGCCTCTCCGGCCTCGCGCTGCTGATCTCGGTGCTGGGTGCGGTCGAGACCTGGGTCTGGCTCTCGATCCCCACGGACTACCAGGTTCCCAACGCGGTCTTCATCGCGCCTTTCCTGCTGGCGAGCTTCCTCGTGGGGATGGCGCTCCGGCGGGGGCGCTTCGATTCCACGCAGGTGCAGAACCTGGCCGTGGTCTACGAGCTCGGGCTCGGCATCGCGCTCGCCTCGCTGACCTTCAGCTACCCCTGGCCCGAGGGCATGACCGCGCCGAGCGCGAGCATCGGCGCCGTCTGGGTGGCGCTCTATCCCATGATCATCCCGAACGACCGGCGCCGGGTCGTCGTCGGGACGCTGCTGACGGCGGCCGTCGACCCGCTCTGGGTGTTCGGCCAGATTCAGCTCGGGGTCCTCGAGCAGCCCCCGGCCACCGAGCTCTTCCGCCAGCTCTACCCGAACCTCGTGGTGCTCCTCCCGGCGCTCCTCGGGAGCGCCGTGATCTACCGGCTCGGCACCGCCCTCGAGGAGGCGAAGCGCCTCGGCGCCTACGTGCTCCACGAGCGCCTCGGCGAGGGCGGCATGGGGCAGGTCTGGCGCGCGGAGCACCGGCTCCTCGCGCGCGCCGCGGCCGTGAAGCTCATCCAGCCGGAGAAGGTCGGGCCCGAGGCGCAGCGACGCTTCGAGCGGGAGGCCCAGGCCACCGCGGCGCTGCGCTCGCCGCACACGGTGGAGCTCTACGATTACGGCGTCGCCGACGACGGGACCTACTTCTACGTCATGGAGATCCTCGATGGGCTCGATCTCAGGAGCCTCGTCGAAGAGGAGGGGCCGCAGCCACCGGAGCGCGTCGTCCACATCCTCCGGCAGATCCTCCACTCGCTCGCCGAGGCGCACGCCGGCGGCTTCGTGCACCGCGACGTGAAGCCCGCGAACGTCTACCTCGCGCGGCAGGGGCGGGACCTCGACTTCGTGAAGGTGCTCGACTTCGGCCTCGTGCAGCTCCAGCCGGGGGTCGAGGTCGGCGACGTGCGGGGCTCGCAGGTGGGCGCCGTGCTCCGCGGGACGCCGGCCTTCATGGCGCCGGAGCTCGCGCTCGGGGAGAGCGTCGACGGCCGGGCGGACCTCTACTCGCTCGGCTGCCTCGCGTACTGGCTCCTGACCGGCGAGCTCGTCTTCGACCGGGAGACGGCGATGAAGACCGTGCTGGCCCACGTGCACGAGGCGCCGCGGCCCCCCTCGGCGCTGGCGCCGGTGCCGGAAGCACTCGAGCG
>JBCDGX010000332.1:0-6646 GCA_038750805.1 Myxococcota bacterium | reverse complement strand
GGCGCGTCTATGGCGGCCCTCACGGCGCCGTCTGGGAGGGTGCGGACGAGGACGATCGGGCCTGCCTCGGCGTGGTGCACCAGGCCTCCATGACCCAGCTCGACGCGGATCTTCAGGCCATCGAGGCCTGCCTCGCCGAGGAGAGCTGCGACGCCGAGGCCCTCGCCGCGCCGCGCGCGGCGAACGCCTCCGCGGCCGAGTCGACCATGCGCGGGTCCTGCAGCTGTCTCCTCACTATCATCGCCATCAATCCGGACGTCGTGGTCGAGCGCGTCGCGCTCCAGGCCGAGTGCCTCACGGCCACGTCCACGCCCGACACGACGGGCGTGCCGCTGGCCTGCGGACCGAGCAACGCCGACTTCGACGCGCCGGACGGCGAGTGGACGCGCATCACCGTCGACGGGGACAAATGGGGCACGCTCTGCGGCGACGGCAGCCCCTACGCCTTCTGGGTGCGCTTCCCCAACGAGGGCGGGCACCTCGACCGCGCCGTGATCGCGCTCCAGGGCGGCGGCGTCTGCATCTTCAACGGGGATTGCGCGGCGCGCTTCGAATCCAACCCGGGGCTCTTCAGCGCCATGGACGACGAAGACCGGCCGCTCGGTGGCGGCATCGGCTCGGACGATCCGGAGGTGAACCCCTTCGCCGAGTGGACGCGCGTCTACCTGCCCTATTGCAACCAGGACGTCTTCGCGGGCGGCGGTGAGGACGAGGTCTTCCCGGACATCACGGTGCCGCGCTTCGGCGGCGTCAACCTCCGCGCGGCGGTGCGCATGGTCCGCGACGTGATGTGGCAGAAGCTCGACGAGGCCGGCGGCGCGGGCTTCCGCCCGGACGAGATCGTCGCCTTGTTCGGCGGCTTCTCCGCCGGCGGCTACGGCGCGAACTACAACTACCACTGGATGCTCGACGACCTTCAGTGGCCGCGCACCATCGCCTTCCCGGACGCGGGCCTCGGCCCGGACAACGGCGAGGTCGAGGGCGTGCGCGCCGTCGGCGTCGTCAAGCTCCCGGCCTGGGGCACGCGACCGAACCTGCCGCCCTACTGCTTCGCGCCAGATTGCGCGGTGGGGACCGTGCTCTTCGAGGCCCTCTCGCCGCGTCTCCTTCAGGTGCCCGAGCAGCAGCTCCTCTTCCTGAGCAACCAGTACGACGCGACGGCGAGCGGCGACGCCTTCTTCGAGACGCCCGGCGGCTACGCCAACGCGCTCCGAGAGGGGTACTGCGCCGCCGAGGACCTCCCGGGCGTGCACTACTACCTGACGAGTACCTCGGAGGCGTCGGTGCACGTCGTCAGCCCCCGGGACGAGTTCTGGAGCGGGAGCGTCGCCGGCGAGGTCATGCGCGATTGGTTCGTCCGCGCCGTCGAGCAGCCGGAGACGATGGCGAGCCGCGCCGAAGAGGGCGACTTCACGACCTCGACCATCGAGGAGCTCGCGGGCATCGAGCCCTTCGCCTGCGACGTCGCGCCCTGAGGAGCGCGGCGCGGACGCCCTGACAGGCTGCTGCAAGAGGCGACGGCGCCGCGCGGCACCTTCACGCCCCCCGGCGCCTTCACGCCCCCCCGGCGCCATCCCCTCACCTCCAAAATACACCGCAGTTCCTCGGCTCGCGGACGCACCCGGCGACGCAAACTCGCTCGCGACTCGTGCGGGTCGCCTTTTGCAGCAGCCTGCTAAAGCGCTGCCGCGACCGGACGTTTCCCCGGCCGTGCGGCGAGGTGCCTCATGAGCGCGGCCGGGGACGGCGCGCAGAACGTCTTCTTCGCGGGAAGCCCCGAGCCGAAGCTGATCGTCGACGCGGAGTCGCAGCAGGTGCTCGCGGCGAACGCGGCGATGGCTCAGCTCCTCGGTCGCGACGACCTCCTCGAGCGGGCCTCGTGCGAGCTCGTCGAGCCTTCGGAGCAGAGCACCTGGCGCGTCGCCGTCGCCGCGGCGGGGAGCGGCGCCATCCAGCCCGCCGTGCAGGTATGGCTCCGCCGGGGCGGCGCCGCGGCCTCTCGCGTGCCCGTGGAGGGCCGCTTCACGTCTTTCCAGGGGGACGACGGCCGCGGGCGGCTCCTCGTGAGCTTCCGCGACCTGAGCGAGCGCTACGAGTTCGGCCTGGCTCGCCGCCTCCTCGCGTCTCAGCTCGAGCGGAGCCAGGAGGCCGAGCGCCTCGCGCCGGAGGCCCGAAAGCGCGCCGAGGCGCTCCTCGAGGAGCTGCTCGGCGACCTTCGCGTGCTCCGCAACGAGCTCCCGGTCGGCGCCCGGCGCCGCGTCCAGCACGCCCTCGGCGTGACCAAATCGCTCCGGAGCGTGCTCGGCATGGGGCCGACCATCGCGGACCCGACGCTCGAGCGCCCGGCGCCGCGCGGCCTCGCGCTCGTCGCGGACGACGACGCGGCGCTCCGGCGCACGCTCGGCCGCATGCTCCATCGGAAGGGATTCCGCGTGGAGCTCGCGGCGGACGGCGTCGAGGCGGTGCAGCTGCTCGAGCAGCGGGCGGACGAGCTCCGCCTCGTGGTCCTCGACCTGCTGATGCCCCGCGTCGACGGGCTCACGGCCTACGGGCACGTCCGCCAGCTCGCGCCGGAGCTTCCCGTGATCCTCTGCTCGGGCGAGGAGGGGCTGACGACGCCGCTCCCCACGGGCCCGCACACCCGCTTCGTCGTGAAGCCCTTCGAGGCGGCGGTGCTCGAGGGCTTCGTCGACGAGCTCACGGAGCCTGCGAGCGTTGCGGCGGGCGAGGGCGCGAGCGAGCCCCCTCTCGCCAGCCCGGACCTCTGACGCCGCCAGCTTCTGAGAGGGCATGGGCATGGGCAGGGGCAGGGGCACGGGAAGCGCCTTGTTAGGATCTGGGGATGCCGGGCTCCATCGATGGCCGCCTCGGGCCGCTCACCCTCCTGGCCGCGCTCAGCGCGGGGTGCGGCGGGGGCGGTAGGGCGGAGCCTCCCGAGCCGGAGGTGCGCGAGCCGGACTGGAGCGCGCTCCGAGACGCGATGGTCGACGGGCAGATCGCGGCGCGGGGCGTCGAGGACCCGCGCGTCCTCGCCGCCATGCGCCGGGTCCCGCGCCACGAGCTCGTGCCCCCGGAGGGACGGGCCTTCGCCTACGACGATCGGCCGGTCCCCGTCGGATACGGCCAGCCGATGAGCCAGCCCTACGTGGTCGCGCGCATGAGCGCGCTCGCGGACGTCGCGCCCGGGGAGCGCGTGCTCGAGATCGGGACGGGCTCCGGCTACCAGGCCGCGGTGCTCGCCGAGCTCGGCGCCGAGGTCCACACCATCGAGATCGTCCCCGAGCTCGGCGACCGGGCGGCCGAGAACCTCCGGCGCCTGGGCTACGCGCGCGTTCGCGTGCGCATCGGAGACGGGACCCGCGGCTGGCCCGAGGCCGCGCCCTTCGACGCCATCGTCGTGACCGCGGCGCCAGCCGTCGTGCCGCCGGCCCTCCTCCAGCAGCTCGCCCTCGGCGGGCGCCTCGTGGTCCCCGTCGGCGCCCGGGGCGACCAGGAGCTCCGGGTCATCGCGCGGCGCGGCGAGACCGAGTGGGTCGAGACGCGGGGCGAGGCGGTGCGCTTCGTGCCGATGACCGGCGCCGCGGCCCGGCTGGCGGAGTGACGGGGGGCCGTGGGGCAGGAACGAGCGTTCGCACGCGGGTGGCTTTGCGGGGGCTCCCGGAACGGGCAATCTCTTCGGCGAGATGCCCGAGGAGCTCGCGTGGTCGCCTGGGATCGGTGATCCGACCCCCGTCGGCTGGTTCATCGTTGCCGCCTACGCGGGCGTCGCCGCCCTGTGCGCCCGGGTGGCGGCGGAGCTCCGCGCCGCGCGCGAGCCCGCGGGAGACGATCGCTGGCTCGCCCGCTACTGGGTCGGGCTCACGCTCCTCTTCGCCTTCCTCGCCTTCAACAAGCAGCTCGACCTCCAGTCGCTCTTCACGGAGGTGGCGAGGCATTGGGCCCTCACGAGCGGCTGGTACGAGGACCGCGGCCCCGTGATCGTGACCTTCATCCTGACCTTGGGCGTCGGGAGCGTCGTCCTCCTCGTCTGGCTGGTCCGGGCGACGCGGCACCACCTCCGTACCCTGCGCCTCAGCCTCTTCGGGCTGGGCTTCACGCTCGCCTTCATCGTCCTCCGGGCGTCGTCCGCGCACGGCGTCGACGGCTTCCTCGGCCGGGTCTTTCTGGGCCTCCCCTGGAACCACATTCTCGAGCTGACCGGTATTACGCTGGTCGGCCTCGCGGCCCTTCGCGCCCGAAGCGTCGACGGTCCGGCCTTCTCGGCCCACACGGCCTGAGCCCCAGGCCAGCGTCAACCGATCGTTGCATCCGGCCCCCCGGGTCGGGCTATCGTCGCCGCGATGGAAGGGAATACGGGAACACCCGTCGTCAACTCGTGGAACGAGTGGGATCCGCTCGAGGAGGTCATCGTCGGCATCCTCGATGGGGCGGCGTCGCTGACCTGGGAGGTCGCCTTCGAGGCCGTGACGGCCGTCGAGCACCTCGACCGCAGCCGCCAATACCACCGGGCCCACGCCGGAAAGCCCATCGAGGGCATCTACCTCGGTCCGGCCCGCCGCGAGCTCGACGAGCTGGTCAACATCCTCAAGGGCGAGGGCGTGAAGGTGCGACGGCCGGAGGCCATCGACCACTCGCGCGCGCTGGTCACGCCGCTCTGGGCGACGCAGGGCGGAAACTGCCAGGCGAACCCCCGGGACGTGCTCATCGTCCTCGGCAACGAGATCCTCGAGGCGCCCATGGCCTGGCGCTCGCGCTACTTCGAGTTCCTCGCCTACCGGAAGCTCTGCAAGGACTACTTCCGCCAGGGGGCGAAGTGGCGCGCGGCGCCGAAGCCCGCGATGAGCGACCGCTCCTACGATTACGAGTGGAAGCGCGGCGAGACCTACGTCACCACGGACTTCGAGCCGCTCTTCGACGCCGCCGACATGTCCCGCTGCGGCCGGGACATCTTCATCCAGCGGAGCCACGTCACGAACGACTTCGGCATCCAGTGGCTGGAGGCGCACTACGGCGACACCTTCAACTTCCACCGGGTGGAGTTCGACGACTACCGCGCGATCCACATCGACGCGACCTTCGTTCCGCTGCGCCCGGGCTTCGCGCTCGTGAACCCGGACCGGCCCATGAAGGCCTGGCCCGAGGCGCTCGACAAGGCGGGCTGGGACCTGGTCGAGGCGCCGCGCTCGACGCTTCCGGAGAGCCACCCCTGGTACCACTCCTTCCGCTGGCTCTCGATGAACATGCTCAGCCTCGACGAGAAGCGGATCATCGTGGAGGCGAGCGAGGAGCCGACCATCAAGTTCCTGAAGGAGCACGGCTTCGAGCCCATCCCGTGCAACTTCCGGAAGAACTATCCCTTCGGCGGGAGCTTCCATTGCGCCACCGTGGACGTGCGGCGCAGCGGAACGCTCGAGAGCTATTTCTGACGCCATGTCGCTCTTCAAGACCATCGTCGCCGATTACCGGCGACACGCCGCGTCCGCGTCGCACCGGTCGATGCCGGCGCTCATGACGTACCGCTTCGGCGTGTGGCTGAAGGATCGGCCGCGCCCCGTCCGGGCCGTCGGCAACAAGGTCTACGGCGTGGCGCTCCTCGCGTCCGAGGTCGTGAGCGGCATCTTCATGGACTCCTCGACGGAGGTCGGCGAGAACCTCCACTTCGTGCACGCCGGCGGGATCAACATCCACCCCGCCACCCGCATCGGGGATCGCGTCGGGCTGATGCACGGCGTGACGCTGGCCATGGGCGTGGACGAGGCCGCGCCGGTGATCGGCAACGACGTCTTCATCGGGGCGAACGCCTCGGTGATCGGCGGCGTGACCGTCGGGGACGGGGCGCGCGTGGCCGCCAACTCGCTCGTCCTCTCCGACGTGCCGCCCGGCTACCTCGCCATCGGCGTGCCGGCGAAGGCCGTGCCGCAGATCGCCTCCCTCAAGTCCAAGAAGAAGAAGGCGCCGAAGGACGGCGAGGCCGCGCCCTCGAAGGACGCCGACGCCACGGGCTAGCGCGGCGCCGCGGCGCCGTCGTCAGAGGCGCGCTTCGACCAGCTCGGCCACGGCCTGGGGCGTGGCGAAGCTCTCCTCCGTGAGGTCGCCGACGTCGAGCTCCACGCCGAAGGCCTCCTGGAGCTCGACGAGCACGCGCAGGAGCGTGAGCGAGTCGAGGTAGCCCGAGTCGAGGAGCGGCGTCTCGGCCTCGAGCGTCACGTCGCGGCCGCTCGAGTCCTGGATCGTGGACTCGAGGAGGGCCGTGATGCGGGTCTGAAGTTCAGCGTTCATCGGAGGTCTCGGGAAGCAGGTGGTGGCGGACGGCGGCCCGGTCCGGTTTCCCGCTGTGCGTACGGGGGAGCCGCTCGAAGGCTACGAAACGTTGCGGTTGCTTGGCCGGCCCGAGGGCGGCGCGGCAGACGGCACGGAGGGCGGCCTCGTCGAGGCTCTCGCTCTCCACGGCCGCGACGATCTCCGCGCCGGCGAGCGCATCGGGGAGGCCGAGCACGACGACCTCGCCGACGCTCTCGTGGGCGAGCAGAGCCTGCTCCACCTCGAGGGGGTCGATGCGGAAGCCGAAGCGCTTGATGACGTCGCTCCGCCGACCGCGCAGGTGCAGCCCGGCGGCGTCTCGATGGCCGAGGTCGCCCGTGCCGAG
>JBCDGX010000331.1:0-6654 GCA_038750805.1 Myxococcota bacterium | reverse complement strand
TCCGCCCGGGCCTGACGCACCCACCGCTCCGCTTCCCAGCCGTACGCATGCGTGCCGCTCGCGGGGTTGCCGAAGGCTTCGGTGAAGCAGGGGACCATCGTGGCGACGACGCGCGGATCGACCGGCGTCGTCGCGTGATGGTCGAGGTAGATGCGCGGGCGGGGCATGTCAGTACGAGACGACCTGAGCGCCGCCGGCGACCCACTCGAGCATGGGGCCCGCGCCGGTCACGATGGCACCCTCGATGACCTCGTCCTCGCGCAGGCCGCGGTGCTTGAAGCAGGGCGTGCAGGCCCAGACCACGCCGCCGGACTGCGTGAAGCTCTCGATGAGCTCCGCGAGGGGCTTCAGGGGCTGGACGTGGGTCAGCTCGCAGCCGCCCTCGCGGCTGAGCTCGACGCCGTCGGCGTTGAGGAAGATGCCGACCTCGAAGCCCTTCGAGAGCGCCGCGTTGGCGACGGTGAAGGCCACGCTCGAGCGGTCGTTGCTGGCGTTGTTGGTGAGGTTGACGACGAGGCGCTTGCTGGTTTCCTGGCTCATGGTTCGTTCCTTGTTCTCGGGGTGAATGGGGTGGGGTGAGGATCGAAGATCGGTAGGTCTCAGCCGGCGGCGCGGGCGCTCACGCGCCACATGGCCGAGGGCATCAGGACGGCGCCGTCCTGGAGGTACGCGGCGAAGCGCGTGCGGAGGCGCTGACGGATCTCGGGCAGCTTCTCGATGCCGAGGGCGCCGGCCTCGCGGATGATCTCGCCGGCGGGGCCGATGGCGAGGACGAAGTCCACGGCGTGGTCGAGGTCGCGCCCGACGGGGTAGAGCGCGTCGCTCCGCTCGATGGTGATGTCCTCGAAGTCGGCGCGCGTCAGGAGCGCGCGGAGCCGCTCGGGGTTGCTGAGCGAGAAGGGCCCGGGGCCGCAGGTCGCGGGGTTCTCGGGCTCGGGGAGGAGCTCGAGGGCGACCTCCTTGGTCATGGCGAAGAAGGAGTTCTCGGCGACGGAGCGCCAGACGATGATCCCCATCGTCCCGCCGGGCTTGAGCGCGCGGCGCATGTTCCGGAAGCCGAGGCCCGGGCTGGCGAAGAAGCCCGTGCCGTTCCGGGACCAGACGAAGTCGAACTCGGGCGCGAACTCGTGAATCTGCGCGTCGGCTTTGAGGAGCGACACGTTGTCGCGGCCGGCGGCGTGGAGCTCCGAGGCGGCGATCTGGAGGTACGTCTCGCCGACGTCCACGCCGAGCACGGAGCCCGTCGGGCCCACGCGGTCCGAGAGGTCATGAAGGCTCTCGCCGAAGCCGCAGCCGACGTCGAGCGCGCGCCCGCCAACGGGAATGGGCAGGCCGCGCAGGAACTCGTCCGCGTGCGCCGCGGCGCCGCGCGTGAGCTGCCAGCGGTAGTCGACGAACTTCGGCACCAGGAAGGTGTTCCAGGCGCGGATGAAGTCCTCGTTGGGCGACCCCTCGGCGAAGCGGAGGTCGGGGGCGGGGGCGGTCGTGGCGGCGGCGGGCGTCATGGCGAATCTCCTTTCGAATCGCTGTCGACCGGGATGTGCGCAGCGACCGTTGGAGCGACCGTGGAAGCGGGCGTGGTAATGCGCGGACCACGTTCGGTGGGGGCCTCTGCGAGCTGGGCGAGCGCCTCGGTCCCCGCCTCGGGCGGAAGGCGAAACGCCCGGCAGAGGAAGGAAACCGCGTGGTAGAGGCCGACGAGCATCACCAGCTCGACGTGCTGCGCTGGGGAGAACGCCCTCGCGAGCTCGGCGTGCAGCGTGTCGCCGACGTCACCCTCGTCGTGAAGCGCGTCCGCGAGCGCCAGCGCGAGGCGCTCCTGGGCGCTCCAGCGCGGATCCGAGACGGCACCGCGAGCGGCGGCCTCGATGTCCTCGCGCGTGAACCCGGCGGCGCCGCCGAAGAACGCAGCGTGGACGGCGAGCTCGTAGCCCGCGCCGCAGCGCGCGGTGGTTCTCAGGATCGTCAGCTCGCGAAGGCGGAGCGGTATGGACCCCGGGTCGAGGAGACCGCCTCGCTGCATTCGGCGGAGCACGCGTGGGTTGCGCGCGACGACGCGAAACAGCGCGAGTGGGGGCATGCCGGGCGGCATGAGCTTGGCGAAGGTCTTGCTGACGTCCTCCGGGTAGGGCGGTGCGAGGGGCTCGAGGCGGGACATCGCTTCTCCTAGTCGCTACACAATGCGTAGCGGTTCGTGCGCACGTGGGGCGCTATGGAAAACGTAGCGCTAGCACAGCCCGCCCTCGAAGTGCTACGGAATTCGTAGCGATGGCACGTCGGCCGATCATGATCCTCTGGGACGCCCTCGGTCGGCGCTGGGCGCTTCGCGTCCTCTGGGAGCTCCGCGGAAACACCCTGAGCTTCCGCGCGCTCCGGGCGGCCTGCGACGACATCTCGCCCACGGTCCTGAACTCGCGCCTCCGCGAGCTACGGGAGCTCGGCTTCGTCGAGCTCACGGATGAGGGCTACGCACTCACGAAGGACGGAAGCGAGCTCGGCGACCAGCTCCTGCGGCTGACCCGCTGGGCGAAGCGCTGGCATGAGCGGCGCGAGGGGTGATGTTGCGAGAGCGCGCAGCGCTTCGCGCGAGACCGTGTCCTACGCTAGCGCAGAGGCGGACATGAACAGCGAATCTCGACCGTTGACCCGCCTCTTCGCCAACCTCGATCGTTGGCGGCACCTCCCCGCCTATCAGCTCGAGCGGCGCGCCGACGTGTTCTTCAGTCTGTATCTGACGGGACTGCTGCGCGAGGTCACGGGCGTTGCCTTGAGCGACATCATCCTCCCCGAGCTCCCCATCAAACGGGACATCGCGTTCCCGGAGAGCGCGTCCCATCAAAGCTTCAAGGTCGACTATGCGCTCTTCTCGGAGGCTCGCGACCGCGTCTTCTTCGTCGAGCTCAAGACGGACGACGCATCGCGCCGGAGCGAGCAGGATGCCTACCTCGCGGCCGCACGGAAGGTCGGGTTTCGAGCCATCGCCCTGGGCATTCGCGCGATCGCGCTTCGCACCGACGCCCACCGGAAGTACTTCCACTTGCTGGCGGCCCTCGCCGAGCTCGGCTACCTGGCCCTGCCGGAGGACCTCGAAGCCCACGTGTTCCCGCGTCCGAGACGGGGTCTTCGCAAGAGACTGGAGGCCATCGAGGTCGTCGGCCCCGATGCGGTCGTGGAGGTGGTCTACGTACAGCCCACGCGCGCTGAAGACGATGCGGCGGGGATCGTCATCGACTTCCACGAAGTCGCGGCGCGCGTGTCCAGCCATGACGACGTCGTGAGCCGCCTCTTCAGCGAGTACCTGCGTCGGTGGTCCACCCCCGCGGGCCGCAGGATGCCGCCGCGCCTGCCGGGCGCTTCCGAAGTGTCAGAATGAGAGGGCCGGTGGCGTCCTCTCGGACATGGGGCACGCCGCCGACGCTTCCGAATCCGCGCTCGAGCCCGGGCTCTACGTCGCCGTCGACCGTCGCGGACCGAGCGCGCCGCGCCTCGCATCGACCTTCCGCGACGTGGCAGGGCGATGCGTTGCGAATGGCAAGGTGATGTTCCGTAGCGAGGCCGGCGCGAAGCGGCGCCGTCGACGCATCCGAGGCGGGGCGCGGCTGCGGGTCTACCGATGCCCGCATTGTGGACACTGGCACTACACCAAGCGGTGCGGGAACCGCGCGTGACCCCCACCGGCGCTCGCGTCTTCTGAGGCGCCGAAACGCTCGACGGAGCTCATGGGAGCTCGAGGGAGCCTTCGTGCTCGCCGAGGCGGACGCGTGCGCGAGCGGCGCCAGGCGCGACCCGCCCAAGCCAGTAACCAGGCTTCATATCGACGGTCTCGAACCCGGCGCCGACGACTTGGATGGGCGAGCTGTCCCCGGCGTAGATCGCCAGCTCTCGTTCGGCCGCGAACCACACCAGCTCGGCCGGAAGCCCGGGGATGACGTCGAGCGTCGTGCCCTCGCTCGGGTCCCGTAGGGGCCTTGCGCCCGCGGCTGCCAGACGAACGACCGGCGGGACATCCGTCGCGTCCGTCAGCGCTTCGAGGGGCTCCCCTTCCGCTCTGGCACGCACGCACGCTCTCGCCGCGCGAAAGGCGTCGAGGCGTGCGCTCAGAGCGCGCCGCAGCCGGTGAGGAGACGGGAGCAGCAGGTCACGCGGAAGCGTGCCCCACGTCGGCTCGGCGCCGAGTCCGTCCAGGCCGGCCTCTGCCAGCTCCGCGCAGGCCAGCAACTCTTCGCGCAGCTCCGGCCGCCGAAGCGCCTCTTCCCGCGCGTTCTGCACGGCGCCACGCACCAAGGGGCCCAGGGCCTTTGCGCGCTCGTCCCTTCCCGGCGCGCGCCCCGCCGCCGAAAGGACCAGCAGCCAGGCCCCCACGGCCAGGCCTGCGTCGCGCGCCTTCGGACCGGCCAGCCGTTCGGCGTCGTGGGCCGCGCGCTCGACGGCCTGCCAGAGTGCCTCAGTCATCGGGAGCGCCTCCCGTCGGCGGTCGAGCGGCCACGGCATGCCCGTCATCATACTGAACGGACGTGACGTGTTCCGCCGGACTGACGACGCGGGGGGTCACCCGCCGTTCCGGTCGCCTCTTGCCAGCGTCCGCCCTCAGCGAGCCCCGCAAGGCTGCGAGCGCCGCCGCAAGGTAGCGCCGCTCGGCCGTGTCCGGTTCGGCCACGGCAAGCAAACCCTCGAGCGCAGGCAAGAGAACGTCGTCTCGACCCCGCTGCAGCCACTTCTGCAGGGTGTTGCGCGTCGGCCGCTCGCTTGGCGGCAGCGCCGCGAGGAGCTCGTCCTGGCTCCTGCCTTCGATGCGCACGGCCCACGCGAGCTCTGCGTTCCGGTAGGCCGAGGCGTGCGAACGACGCGTTCGGGAGGTGCGGTCGAGATGGGCGTCGACGCCGTCGAAGACCATGTCTCGATAGCGCGCTCCCAGGGCCTCCCCGTCGTCTCCCGCGGCGATCTCCCGCGCCAACACCCGCGCGTCCGGAGCCAGGCCTTCCGCCGCCACCGAGCTCAGCTCGTCGCGCTCCGAGTCCGCGTTGCGGGGGCGTCGACGGAGCAGGTCGTGTCGCTCTCTCCGGTGGTGGTCGGTCAGCTTGTGGCGGTAGATGACCTTCACCCAGGCGCGGGCCTGCGCTTCGGTCGTCGCTCTCGCCCCGTGGGCCGCGCGATAGGCCGCGATCAGCGCCTCCTGCCGCAGGTCTTCGAGCGTCGCCATGGACCCGTCCCCGGGTCGCGAGAGCGACCGGAGGTACCGCGCCAGGGTCTCGAGGGCGCGCCGCTCCGCACCCCTCGACACCGCGGGTCGGGCGCGGAGGACGTCCAAAGCCTCGAGAACACCGTCTCCAACCCCGCGCGGTGCGACCACGGACGAAGCGTAGGCCAAGGCGATGGCTTCGGTCATCACGGCGTCAGACCAGGGCTTCAGCCGCCACGAAGAGGGCCTCGAGAGCCGCAGCGAGGGCTGTTTCGCTGCCGTCCCTCAGGGCCTCGCTCAACGCGCTGAGTTCACGCGCAAGGTGGTCCTGGGCCGCCAAGGTCGGAGGAAGCTCCGCCAGCGCCTGCCGCGCCCGGGCCCGGGCGTCCGCGTCGAGGTGGCCGTGAGCCAGTCGGCTGCGCGCCTCGTGGAGCACGTTGAGACGGCTGTGAAAGCGGAGCTGCGTCTCCCAGAGCTGGCCATGGGCGATGGGGCTTGCGGCCAGGAGGGCCCAACCGCTGGCCGCATGGCCCGTCGCGACACGCGCCAGACCCAGCGTGCGCCGGAGGACCAAGCCCGGAAGTGGCTGCGTCCTCACGGCGACATCGACCAAGGGCGACCTCAACAAATCGCACGCCTCCGCGGGCGCCACGTCCACGAGCGCTCCAGCCAGGGACGCCCGCAGCCAGGTCTCGTCCGTGGCGCTTCGACTCGAGGCGCCGAGAGAGCGAAGCAGCGACAGCGCCGCGCCGTATTCCGCCCGCGCTTCGTCGATGCGCCCAGCACGCCCGAGGGACTGCACGAGGTAGGAAGCTGCGCGCGGGACCATGCGCGGATCGTGGGCGTGGGCGTGCTCCTTGGCCTCCTCTTGGAGCTCGATGGCCTGCCGAAGATCGCCCCGCGCGCCGGCCACCAACCCCTGCGTGCCCAGCGCGGAGACCAGGTCCTTGCGCAGTCGGCCTCGACGCGCGCTCGCGACCGCCTCCTTCGCGGCCTCCGCGGCCGCGTCGAAGTCGCAAAGGGCACGTTCGGTCATCGCGACGTGACGCCAGAGGAGCGAGCGCTCGGCGTCGGGGACCGCCACCTCCGCTTCCGGCGAGCGCAGCAGCGCGAGCCCGTGCTCGAGCACGTCGGCCGACCGCTCGATGGCTCCCACCGCCCGCAGCACCGCGCCGTACATCGCGAGGGCCCGGATGCGCAGGTCCGGCCGCCGCTCCGGAACATCGCTGGCAAGGCGCGCGAAGGGCTCGAGAAGCACCGGCCACTTGTAGCCCTGCCACGCCTCGCCGTAGCTCCTCCGCGCCGCGGCGACCTCGGCGGCGAAATCCCGATAGGGAGCGGCCTCTTCGAGGCACGCCCGCGCGAGCTCGTCGAGGTTCTCGACCCCCACGATCTCCAAACCGTTCCCCTCAGCGCAGGCGCGGGCCACGGGGGCGTCGCCGACGGGCACGACGAGCCGCCGGAGGTCGCTTCGG
>JBCDGX010000330.1:0-6658 GCA_038750805.1 Myxococcota bacterium | reverse complement strand
CTGCGACGAGGCCCCGCAATCGCTCGAGCCCAACCTCGAGGGCGTCCCGGCCGAGGCGCCCTTCGCCACCGACGACCTCTCGCGCCTCGTGCTCCAATGGGCGGACACGGAGGGGCTTCACACGGCGGCATCCCTCCAGGAGATCCCCGTGGCCGCGCGCGGCCGCGTGCGCCTCGACTCGCTCGAGCTCCCGCCGGAGGCGCGGGACGCGGACGTGGTCTGGGTCGCGGACCTCTCGGGCGGCACCGCCCAGGAGGTGCGACGCATGGACCGGGCGGCCTTCGACCTCTGGGTCGCGCAGGCCACGGGGGAGGGCCAGGCGGACGTGCCCACGGCGGTCGCGGACGCGAGCGTGATCATCTACGGCGCCGAGTGGTGCCAGGCCTGCCAGTCCGCGGCGCGTTACCTGCGCGCCAAGGACGTGCCCTTCGTCGAGAAGAACATCGAGCAGGATCCGGGCGCGCGCGAAGAGATGGCGCGGAAGGCGCGGGCCGCCGGTCTCGCGCCGAGCGGCATCCCCGTGATCGACGTTCGAGGCCGCATCCTCACGGGCTTCGATCCCGGCTCGCTCGACCGCGCGCTGGCGACGACGGCGGGCACGACGATCTGAACTCCGTTCGCGAGGTGAGGGGCTCGCCGAAGTCCGTCACGAACGAAATTGCGTTCACGCGATCGCCTTCACGGGTCGAACCCTCGAAAAAGCGACGCTTCCGTCGAAAAAAGATCACAGTTATTTCAGGGTTTTCCGCGAGTCTCCGGCCACTGGTCCTCGCCTGGGGACTGAACGACCGCCGGAGTCGGTACGACGCTTCCGCAACCCCTCTCGGCATGGAGTCCGGCGGTGAAGGACGAGGAACTGCGCAGCAAGAGTAGCGTTCGCCTTCGGAGCCCCGTGGCTTCGCGGCGGCAGCGAGGCTTGTTGGGCAAGAGCCTCGGACGCTTCTTCCCGGGGTCCGGCGCCTTCGAGGAGCGGACCCGGGCCATGGGCGCGTGGATCCGCGAGCGCACCGAGGCGGGGCTCTGGCCCTACGGCATCGGCGCCCAGGAGTATGGGCCCGTCGCCCGTGTGCACGCCCCGGGGATCGGTTCGCTGAAGGCCATCAACCTGACGAGCGTCGATTACCTCGGCCTCGCCCAGCACCCCCGCCTCGCTCAGGCGGCCATCGAGGCCATCGAGGCCCATGGCGTGCACACGCCCTCGTCGGCCCCGTTGATGGGGGCCGGTCCGGGTACGCGCGCCCTCGAGGCGGAGCTCTGCGACTTCCTGGGTCGCGAACACGTCTTCCTCTGCCCGACGGGCTGGGCGGCGGCCTTCACCGCGCTCGCCGGCGTCGTGCGTCGGAACGACGTGGTGGTGATGGACGAGCTCGCCCACCAGTGCCTCCAGCAGGCGGCCTACGCCTCGTCCGAGCACGTCCGGCGCTTCCGGCACCTCGACGACGACCACCTCGAGTCCGTGCTGCGCGAGGTGCGCGAGGCGTACCCGAAGCAGGCCATCCTCGTCGTCACCGAGGGGCTCTTCTCCATGGACGGCGACTCGCCGGACTTCGCCCAGATGGTGCCGCTCTGCCGGCGCTACGGCGCGGGCATCCTCGTCGACGTGGCGCACGACCTCGGTTCCGTGGGGCCCGGCGGACGCGGCGCCCTCGCGCGGAGCGGCGCGCTCGCGGAGGTCGATATCGTCGCCGGGTCCTTCTCGAAGTGCCTCGGCACCAACGGGGGCTTCGTCTCCGCGCGCTCCGAGGACGTGGCCTGGGCCCAGCGCTGCTTCGGCGGTCCCTACACCTACTCGACGGCGCTCGGGCCCGTGCCCGTGGCCGTGGCCCGGGAGGCCCTCGCGATCGTCCGCAGCGCGGAAGGCGAGGAGCGGCGGGAGCGGCTCCGGCGCCGGGTGCGCTTCACCCGTGAAGGCGCCGCGGCGCGCTCGCTCGCGGTGTACGGCCAGCCCTCGCCCATCGTCTCCGTGCACGTCGGGGGGAGCCGGGTCGCGCGCCTCGCCGGACGCAACGCCATCGAGCGGGGGCTCGTCGCGACCTACCTCGAGTTCCCCGTGGTGAAGCAAGGCGCGGCCCGCTTCCGCCTCTCGCTCTCGCCGGACCACGAGGAGCCGCTCCTCGACCTCGCCCTCGACATGCTCGCCGACGCGATCGGCGACGCGGCGGCGGAGCTCGATGAGGAGATCGTCGTGCCGGCGCAGCTCGCGCGCCGTGCCGGCTGAGCGCGGCGGCGTGGCGCTTCGGGCCCGGCTCCGGTAGTACGCCTCCTCGCATGCCGCGCCTCGCGTTTCCCGCCGCCGTCGTCCTCCTCTGCGCTGGCCTGGCCGCCTGCGCGCGTCCGCCGCGCCCCGCGGAGGCCGAGGCACCGCCGCTGCACGCCACCGGCACGAGCGCGGGCGCGGAGGCGGACGCCCCCTCGGACGAGCTGGCCAACATCGAGTACCTCCGCATGGTGGTCGGCGCCGAGGAGGGGGAAGACGAGGCCGCCTTCCGGGCCCGGGCCGAGACCGTGGTCGGGCTCCTTCGGCAGCCCGGCACGAGCTTCCTCGACACGGCACAACGCTACGGCCGGAGCGACGCGGACCGGGTTCGGCTCAGCCGCGCGCAGGCCCGTGAGAGCCCCGTCGGATCCGTCGTCCTCGACCTCCGCGTGGGCCAGACGAGCGACCCCATCTCGACCGACGAGGGGCTGGTCATCGTGCAGCGCCGGCGCGACCCGCCGCCCGGGCCGCCGAGCATCGAGGCGCGGCACATCCTCGTGATGCACGTCGAGTCCGCCCGCGCGGCCGAGTCGATCACCCGAACGCGCGACGAAGCGCGTGCGCGCGCCGAGGACGTGGCGACCCGCGCGAAGGCCGGGGAGGATTGGGTCGCCCTTCACGCCGAGTTCAGCGACGAGCCCGGGAGCAGCGAAGGGGGCAGCCTCGGACGCTTCCAGCGCGGCCAGATGGTCCCCGCCTTCGAGGACGTGGCCTTCCTCCTCGCCCCGGAGGAGATCAGCGACGTCGTCGAGACCCCCTTCGGCTTTCACGTGATCCAGCGCGTGCGCTGAGCCTCTTTCTCGCGCCGGTCGCGCTCTGTAGGGTCCGCGCCATGGCGCGCGTTTTCCTTCTTCTCCCGCTCCTCCTCGCCGCCGGCTGCGCGGAGCTCCTCGATCCCTACGGCACCGGACGGACGACCGTCGGCGGGCGCCCGCAGGTCGTCGCCCCCAACGTGAGCCTCTCGGGCGTGCGCCTCGCGCGGGCGCCGAGCGCCGAGGCCATCGCGCGCGTGTACTGCTCGGAGCGCTTCCCGGAGCTCGTGTGCCAGTTCCTCGGCCCGCTCCCCACGCTCGAGGAGAAGCAGTTCATGTTCGACGTGGAGCTGGAGATCGGGAACCCGAACCCCGTCGCCATCCCCGTCGCCTCTGCGCTCTTCGGCTTCACGGCCTTCCCCGACGATCCGAGCGGAGCGGAGACCCTGGGCTCGCTCTGCCTGACGCTCTGCGAGGACCAGACGACGTGCACGCAGCGCGCGGACGCCTGCCAGAGCAACCAGCCGGACATCCGCACGCCCGAGGATTTCGCGCTCGCCGCCGTGGGCTTCCTCTCGAGCGTGGCTCTCGGGGAGCGGCGCTTCGAGGACCTGCGCGTGCAGACGGTGCCCGCGGGGACCTCGACGCGCATCGTGGTGCGCCTGGGCGTCGACCCCGAGCAGATGATCCGACTGCTCATCCGCGTCTTCCGCGGCGCCCTCGACGAGGCCCGGCAGCAGAGGCGCGTCCCGCAGATCGCCGTCCCCTACCGCATCGAGGGCACGGTGTTCGTCGAGGTGGAGGGCTTCGGCCGCTTCGCCGCGGGCTTCGGCCCCGTGGACGGGAGCTTCACGCTCGGCGAGGTGGTCCGGCAGGCCGCCGGCGCCGGCGGCTGAGCGCGACGCGTTCGGGGCGGCCGTGCGCGCCCGCCCCCGGCCCTCACTCGGAGACGTAGGCCGCCCCGGTGGGGAGCGGGCCACCGCGCAGCACGCGCACGTGCGTCGGGATCTCGAGCACGGCGGTGACGAAGAGCCCGACGCCCATCAGCCCGAGGGCCGTCCACCCGCTGAGGCGGTCCCAGGGCACCGTGAGCGCGATCACCGTCGCGCTCACGGCGGACGCCGCGTAGCCGCCGTAGCTCATCGCCAGGAACTGCCGCCGCGTCGAGCGCGCCACGTCGAAGTGGAAGAGGAGGGGACTCCAGGGCGCCTGGGCGTGCACGCGCGCGCCGCTCGCGAGCGCGCCGAGGAGATGGCCGTACTCGTGGGCGAAGAACCCGACCACGACCGTCAATCCTCCCGCCAAGAGCGAGCGCGCCAGCGGCACGTCCACGCCCGCGGCCACGTCGCGGAGCTCGCTCTGCCAGGCGCCGACGCACGCGATGATCAGCGCGACGTCCCGGACGAGGATGGGGAGGAAGGAGCGCGGCTCCTCGGGCGGCTCGGCCATCGCGCGAGCTTAACCGGCGCCCCCCGAGCGCGCGAAGCCCGCGATGAGCTCCGCGAGCTCCTCGGGCACGTCTTCCTGGAGGAAGTGGGCGCCCTCGACCTCGTGCGTCGCTCGGAAGGGGAGGGTGCGCCGGAGGAACGCCACCTGGTGCTCCGGAATGGCCCGCTCGCGGCGCCCCCAGATCAGCTGCATCGGGAGCGTTTCGCCAAGCGCGCGGAGGCCCGCCGCCAGTCGCTCGCCGTGCGCCGGGCTCAGATCGAAGCCGGCCATGATCGCCAGGAAGCTCCGCCGTCCCCCGTCTCGGCGCAGGAGCTCGAGGTATGCGCCGACCTCCGCCGGCGTGATCGAGTCGCGGCGGGCGACGCCCTGGCGCCGCATGATCGGCACGAAGAGCGCAGTGCTCTGGGTCCGAAACACGACCTGCCGAAGCCCGGGCACGCGATAGAGCCACATGGGAAAGGGCGGCGAGAAGCGCGCGAGATCGAGGAGGGTGTTGAGCACCGTCAGCGACGCGACCTTCGATGGGTGGTCGAGGGCCCACTCGAAGCCGATGGGACCGCCGATGTCGTGCACCACGAGGTGCACGGGGCCGAGCCCCAGCGTCTCCACGACCTCATCGAGCCAGCCGGCGAGCGCGTGCCAGTCGTAGGCGATGTCCCGGGGCTTCGCCGAGAGCCCCATGCCGGGGAAGTCGAAGGCCACGGCGCGTACGCCCGCCTGCGCGAGGGGCGCCATCATCTTGCGGTAGAGGAAGGAGCTCGAGGGCACGCCGTGCAGCAGGAGGACGGGCGGGCCCTCACCCTCTTCCCGGACGAAGAGGCGCTGGCCGCGCACGTCGACGAAGCGTCCGGCGGACCGGTGGGAGGCGACGTGCTCGGCGGCGGTGGGCGGGCTCATGGCCCGCTCATCGAGCCGGCGGCGGCGACGTCAACGCCTCTGTCCGCCGCTCAGCGGGCGTCGAGGTCGACCTTGCGCTTGCCCTTGTAGCGGACGCGGATGGGCGTCCCCTCGAAGCCGAAGCGGGAACGGAGCTGGTTCACGACGTAGCGCTGGTAGCTGAAGTGCACGAGCTCGGGCTCGTTCGTGACCACCACGAAGGTCGGCGGCGCGATGTGCGCCTGCGTCACGTAGTAGAGGCGCACCGCGCGGTTCTTCATCGAGGGCGGCGGGTGCCGGTCGAGGACCTCTTCGAAGAAGCGGTTCGCCTCGGCCGTCGGGACCCGCTGGCGATGCGACACCACGGCCTCGTCGATGGCCTCGAGGAGTTTCTTGGCGCCGCGCCCGGTCTTGGCGCTGAGCGTCACGAAGCGCGCCCACGAGCCGGCGAAGGCGAGGACCTCCTTGGCGCGCGTGACGGCGGCCTTGCGCGCATCTGCGTCGAGGAGATCGACCTTGTTCAGGCCGATGACCAGCGCGCGCCCCCGGTCGACGGCCAGGCCCGCGATCTTCGCGTCCTGCTCGCTCACGCCCGCGGCCGCATCGACCATCAGCAGGACGACGTGGCTCCGCTCCATGGCGCGGATCGCCTGGAACACGCTCAGGGCCTCGACGCCCGCACGACCCACCTTCTTCTTCCGGCGCATGCCCGCCGTGTCGATGAGCACGAGCTTCCGCGCGCCGTCCTCGTAGAGCGCGTCGATGCTGTCGACGGTCGTGCCCGGGCGGTCGTCGACGAGCTGGCGCTCCTCGCCGATCAGACGGTTGAGGAGCGACGACTTGCCGGCGTTCGGTCGGCCGACGATGGCGAGGCGGGGCGTTTGATGAGGGCCGCGCTCCGGCTCCGGCGGCTGCTCGATGTCGGCCTTGTCCGGCAGGTGGGACGCGATGGCCTCCTCGAGGTCGCCGACGCCGCGGCCATGGAGCGCGCTCACGGGTAGCAGCGCGTCCACGCCGAGCTCGTAAAGACCCGTCGCCTCCATCGCCCGTCGCTGCGAGTCCGCCTTGTTCGCGACCCAGATCACCGGTTTGTCGGCCTCGCGAAGGAGCTGCACGGCCTCCACGTCGGCGGGCGTCGGGTCCATGGTGCCGTCGAGGACGCAGACGACGAGCGCGCACTCCTCGAGGGCGAGGCGGAGGTGCTGGCTGATGCCCTCCTTCATCGGGTCGTCGGCGCCGGGGTCGAAGCCGCCGGTGTCGATGAGCACGTAGGGCTTTCCGTAGGCCAGGGCGTCGGCGTAGTGCCGGTCCCGGGTCACGCCGG
>JBCDGX010000329.1:0-6669 GCA_038750805.1 Myxococcota bacterium | reverse complement strand
CGACGTGCCGTCGTCGTCGCCACAACCGACAAACGCGAGCGCACTCATCACGAGCGCGAGACCAAAACCGAGAGAGAACGAACGCCGCATCGCCGACCTTTCGTGGACCTCAAACATGCTCGCGGTCCTTCTGTTGAGGTGCACGAAAGGTCGGCGATGCGGCGTTCGTTCTCTCTCGGTTTTGGTCTCGCGCTCGTGATGAGTGCGCTCGCGTTTGTCGGTTGTGGCGACGACGACGGCACGTCGACCGATGCGCCCATGGACGGCGGAAGCTTCTGCCAAGCCGGCGAAGTCGGATGCATCTGCCGGCCGGGTTTTGGAGGAGCCGCGGGCACCTGCGACGACGAAGGCGTGGAGTGCGTCGACGACATGTGCGTCGCGGCTGAGTGAACGCGCCGGCGGCGTGCAGGGGCGCGCCCTGGGAGGCCCGGGCTCCCCGCGAGTGGGCGGCCGCATGACGGCGACGGCCTCGCGCCTCCGGCGCCGCCGGGATGCGACGCCCTAGGGCCGCAGCTCCTGCACTTGCGTCCGAGCCGCACTCCGGGTTTGGAGTAGCCCCCATGACGATTCGCGCGCTCGTTCTCGCTCCGGACGACCCGATCGCCGGCTGGTCGGTGCACCCCTTTCAGACCTTCCGGCTGCCGCTGCGCCTGACGCACGGCGTCTCGCTGCGATGTCAAACGTACAAGGACATCCGCGCGATCCCCGGGCATCTGGAGTCCTTCGCGGGCGACCTCACCTTCCTCGCGACGCCCTGGCAGGTGCCCGCGGAGAAGACCATCGCGCTCTTCCGGTCGCTGGCGGAACGACCGCGGCGTGAGCCGATCGTCTACCTCGACACCTTCGACCAATCGAGCTCGCCCTTCTTCGGGATCCTCCCCTACGTCGATCTCTACTTGAAGAAGCAGCTCCTTCGAGACCTCCACCGCTACGACGGGACCTTCGCGGGGGGAGACGTCGTCGCCGACTGGATCCACCGCACGTACGGGCTCGACCTGGCGGGGTGGCATTTCGGCTCCGCCATTCCCGAGGGCCAGCACGCGAAGGTCGAGCTCGGCTGGAACCTCGGCACGGCCCGCCATCTCCAGATCGGCTTCCTGAAGAGCCTGGCGCAGCGATCCACGCCCTGGCACCGCCGCTCCCTGGACGTTCACTACCGCGTCGGGCTCGGCTCCCTCGACCCGAAGGACTACTACTCGGTTCATCGCGAGGTCTACCGGGACGCCCTTCAGCCGCTCGAAGGCGAAGTGAAGATGGTTCGAGCCGCCGGCGAGGCCGCCCGCGTCCCCTTGGACGTCTTCCAGGCCGAGCTCGGCGACACGCGCATCGGGGTGAGCCCCTTCGGCTGGGGCGAGGTCACCGACCGGGACATCGACTACGTCAAACGAGGCACGCTGCTCGTCAAACCCGACATGTCCCACCTGCGCACCGAGCCGGACATCTACCGGCCGTGGGTGACCTACGTCCCGACGCGCTGGGACGGCTCGGACGCCCCCGAGCTCTGCCGCCACTACCTCGCGCGCCCCCGCGCCGCGAAGCAGATCATCGCGGCCGCCCGGCGGGCCTACGCGGAATGGTATCTGAGCGGACGCTTCGTCGGACGAATCGGCGAGGTCCTGGAGACGCTCTCGATCGCCTAGTACCCCGCCACAGGGAAGATGATGGATGGCCTGCGGCCCTCGACGTCGATCTCGTCCCCGCTCCTCCTCGCAGATGCCCCGCATCTCCCGCGTCGAACCGAGAACGACCTCGCCGCCGATCATCCATACCCAACAGATCATCTTCCCTGTGGCGGGGCACTAGCGTGAACCCGTCTTCGTACGCGCTCCGGGCAGGCGCATGGCCCGGGCCCGCCGGACCCCGGGTATTCCCGTGTGGTAGCGTGCGTGCTATTCGGCTCCCTGGACGCGGATGCCGCGTCGTCGAGGTGATCAGTTGAGTGCGCCGCGCGTCGGGATCGTCGGTACGGGGTTCATCGCCCGCGGGGTTGCGCTCCTCCTCGAACGTCGGGACGACCTCGAGGTCAGCGGCTACCTGACCCGGAGGAGCCTCGACGGGGACTTCGCCCTGCCGCGAGCCTCCGAGCGCGTCACGCATTCGGTCGAGAAGCTGGCGCGCGAGAGCGACGTGGTGCTGGAGTGCGCCGGCGATCCCGTGCACTCGACCGAGGTCGTCGCCGAGCTCCTCGAGCGCGACGTCCCCGTGGTCACCATGGACTCCGAGCTGCACGTCACGAGCGGCCATTTCCTCGCCCGCCGCGGCCGGCTGAGCGAGGGGCTCGGAGACCAGCCCGGAAGCATCGCGTACCTCGCCCGAGAGGCCCGCGAGATGGGCTTCGAGCCGCTCGTCTACGGGAACGTGAAGGGCTTTTTGAACCAGCACCCGACCCCCGAGGACATGGCCTACTGGGGCGAGCGTTCGGGGATCAGCCTCCCGCAGGTCACGGCCTTCACGGACGGGACCAAGGTGCAGATCGAGCAGGTGCTCGTCGCGAACGGCATGGGCGCCTCTATCGCGCGGCGCGGCCTGATCGGCCCGAAGGCGGCCCAGCTCCCGGAGGGCGCGGCGCTCCTCGCCGACGCGGCGACGGAGCTCGGCGCGCCGATCAGCGACTACGTCCTGTGCTCGGCGGGGCCCCCGGGCGTCTTCGTGGTCGCCACCCACGACGCCGAGCAGGCTCCCTATCTCCGCTACTACAAGCTCGGAGAGGGGCCCCATTACCTGCTCACGCGCCCCTTCCACCTCTGCCATCTCGAGGTCGTCCGGACCCTCCAGGCGACTCTCCGTGGCGATCCGCCGCTCCTCGACAACGGTGGCGCGAGGCCCCGCTACTCGGTGGCCGCCGTCGCGAAGCGCGACCTGGCGGCCGGGACCACCATCTCCCGCGGCCTCGGGAGCTTCGACGTGCGCGGCGAGGCCGTGGCGACGGCGGACGAACCGCGGCACCTGCCCATCGGCCTCATGCACGAGGTCACGCTGACCCGCGACGTGGCCGCAGGGGCGACGCTGACCTTCGACGACGTCGAGGGGCCGGACTCCCTCGCCAAGCGGGAGTGGCTGAACGGCGTTGCCGCGGACGCCTGAGGCCACCGCCGAGGGAAAGGCGCAGCCCTTCGCGCGCGCACCGCTCCTCGATACGTGGTGGTACGGGCTCACGTCCCGGGTCCCCGACGCCGCCTTCGATGCCCTCGCCGAGCAGCGCCATCGCGAGGGCTTCACGGGCGTGCAGCTCGTCGTCGGCCTCCCGCCGGAGGTCGGGCCCGAGAGCGTCCACGCGCGCTCGCCCGAGGGGCTTCCCTGGTCCGGGAAGGCGGTCCCGAACGCGCGCTACCTCCGCCACGCGCGCCAGCGCATCGAGCGCCTGCGGCGCCTCGGCCTCGACGTGGTGGTGTACGGGGGCTGGGGACACCACATCGACCTCGTCGGCGTGGCCGGCATGCGTCGATGGTGGCGGGCCGTGATCGAGGCGCTGGACGACCTCGAGCCCGTCTGGTGCCTCACGGGAGAGCTTCACCTCTGGCTGCTGCGGCCGCAGCGCCTCGGCCGCACGGGGACGACCGGGTCCCTCGGCGGGGCCATGGACCGGCTGCGCGACCGCGCGGCGGAGCTGCCGCTTCGCGTCGCAGGCCGTCTCCTCCCGGGCGACCCCTGGCAGGCGCGGGCGCGGGCCCGAAGCGACGCCTGGACCGCCGTGCTCGAGGAGCTCGCGCGGAGCACGAAGCGACCCCTCCTGGTGCATCCCACGGCCGACCGGCGGGGCCGTGCGAGCGTCGGGCGGCCCGACCTCCTGGCCGCGGAGACCGTGCACACGTCGCACGCGCGCCAGGCCGCGCCGCGAATCTGGCGCGAAGCCCAGGCAGGCTCGGCCGGGGGGCGCGCCTTCTACAACCTGGAGCCCTGGTACGAGGGCATCCTCGACGACTTCCGGACGGCGGACCAGCTCCACGCCTACTGGGCGTCCATGAGCTGCGGCGCCAGCGGCCACGCCTACGGTGCGCACGGGATCTGGAACGCCGGAGACGGACGCTTCCTCGCGCATTGGGGCACGCAGAGCTGGGATGAGGCCCGCGCCCTCCCGACCGGCGCGCTCCTCGGCGAGAGCCATCGCCTCGTGCAGGCGCTGGGCGCCGCCGCGTGGCCGGTGGCGCGGGTGGAAGCCCGCGGCGACGAGCTCGTCTCGGCCACGCGCGCCGCCCCGGACGGCCGGCGACTCACCTTCGTGCCGGCCGTCGAGGCGGCGGCGTCCTGGCCTCCGGCGGACGAGGTCTTCCTGCCGCTCGAAGGACGGCGGACGGCAGCGCTTCCCGCCTCGGGTCCCGCCGTGCTCCTCGCGGGATGATCGCGGCGCCGGAGACGCAACCGGCCCGGACTACGCGCCGACCGGTCGGAAGGATCGCCAGATCGGCCCTCCGATACGGAAGGTTGGGCGGCTGCTATCGCCGGGCACGCCGAGGGCCCGTACGAAGTCCATGACCGCCCGCCCGTCCCAGCGGGAAAACTGGTCGCCGGGTAGCGCGGGCCCGTCCAGCTCGGACCAAGGCGAGTGGTCGTAGCCATGCTCTGGCTGGGGAACCAGGTACGGAGCGACGCGAGCGGGGTCGACGCCGAAGGCGCGACCGAGCCGCGTCGCGTCGCCTCGGCCTTCCTCGAAGATGTCCAACGCTTCGTCCCGCACCTGGAGGAAGTGATCGATGGTCGACCCGCGATCGAAGAGCTCGTAGCCCCAGTAGTCGCCGTCGTAGACGAAGACGAGCAGGCTGGCCGTCTCCAGCTCTCGGGACACGAAGCGCTGAGCGTCGCGACGCACGACCCACTCCCAGCCACCGTCCCAGTCGAGCGCGGTCCATCCGTTCGCCGTCTCCCGAAGATCGAAACGCCTCGCGCGCTCTTGCTCTTCGACGAGGCGCTCGCCCCGGGCTCCGTAGAAGCGCTCGAGGCTCGCGTACACCGACGGCGCGTCCACGTGCCGAAGCAGACTGGTGCGGAGGGAGAGGCCCATGCGGCGGTGTAGCGGATCGGACGCGCTCAGGACGTCGCGGGTCCGGGCAGCCGCAGGTGCGCCACGACGTGGGAGCGGTATCCGAACGCTGCCACGATGCTGCCTATGCCGGAGAGCAACGTGGCGACGGGCGGACCGACGGCCCACACGTGCTCGTCTCTCCCGCTCTTCGCCCTCGCTGCGTTTGGCAAGCGGCTAGTCGCGCAAGCCCGCCTTCCGCGGGACGCGGCTACCGATGAGGTCGGCCGGTTTCCTGCGGACGATGATCCGGTCCATCGCGCCCTCCATTTCGCAGGGCGGCGTCGCTTGGAACCGGCGCCAATGCCCGGCACGCTTGATCCATGAGGACTGCGTTGGCGCTCGCGCTCCTCGCGTTGCTCGGCGGATGCGCGCGCGGCCGGTGGAGTGTTCGTCCGCCGAGCCAGGCCGTTCCGACCGCCGACCCGTCCCACGAGGCGCCGGTCTTCGAGGACCCGGCGATGCGGCGCTTGGCGAGGGAACCACGGCGTCCGAGCACTCCCTGGACCGACCCCCTCGTCCACGTACCCGTCGACTGGAAGACGCTGCCACGGAGCGCCGTTCGTTGGCAGCGGGGAAGCCGTCGGTCTCCGGGAACCGTGACGGCCGTTCGCGCCCTCGACGCGACGCACCTCGCGATCGCCGACAGGCACCGTTGGAGTGTCGTAGAAGCCCGCTCCGGGCGCGAGCTCTGGACCCTTCCGGCCCGAAGCCTCCAGCCCGTCTGGGACCGTCGGGGGCGCGGCGTCTTCGTGCTGGCGGGAAGGGGCACGGTCGAAGCCCATGACCCGGTAACCGGCGCTCTTCGTTGGGCTCTCGGCGGCGCCACACGGAGGGCGGCCTTCTCTCTTTCAAGCCCGCCGGCGTTCGTGGAGGACGCGCTCGTGATGGTGGTGCGGCCGCGGGAGCTCGGCCCGCACGGATCGGCGCTCCCGCAATCCGCCCCGGCCCGGGGCGAGCTCGTCCGCGTCGACCTCGCGACGGGCCTCCAGCGCGTGTCGCGGTGTCGCCACGCGTGCCTCCTCGAGCGGGGAAGCGACGGGAGCGTGACCTGGGTCGACGGCGCGTCGCGCCGCGTGCTGCGACCGAGCCAGGCCTGGCCCCACGGCATCCAGCTGGCCCAAGAGCGACCGAACCTGGTGGCCCGGGACGCCCAGGGGCGCGAGCGCTGGCGCGCCCCGGTGAGCGCCGACTTCCGCCGCGACCGGCGTCCCGCGATCGGCGCGTCCCACCTCGCACTGCTTTCCCGAGACGGCCGTCAGGTCGCCATCGGGGACGTCGCCACCGGCCGCGCATGGACCGTGCGGGCGTTGCCCGAGGTGGCCACGGGCCTCTGGGTCGTGGGGGACACGCTCCTGGCATCCCACCGGCACGGGCTCTTGACGGCCATGGCGCTCGAGGAGGAGACGAGCGCGCCGCGCGAGGCGCTCCCCCTCGACGAGGACATGCGCCGGTCCGTGCGCATCCTGGTGCACGGACCAGAGTCCTCGGTTCCGAGCACGGAGGTCCCCCCGCCGCACCCGGCGACGCAGGAGGAGGCCGCGACCTGGGTCGGTCGCATGGCCACCCCGGCGGCGCCGTACCTCACCGCGGCGCTCCTGGCGGCTGCGCCCGGCGACGCTGCACAGGCCCTTGTGTCGTTGCGAGGCGGG
>JBCDGX010000328.1:0-6675 GCA_038750805.1 Myxococcota bacterium | reverse complement strand
GCCGCCATCGCCATCGGCTCGTCGTTCGCCGGGCTGGCCGGGGCCGCCCGCTCGCTCGGGGTCGGCGGGTTCCAGCAGAATCTCACAGCCGGGCAGGGCTTCATAGCCAACGCCCACGACTACATCGGCGCGTGGCGGATGGTGGGCGTGATGTCGACCATCGACGGGAATGTGCCCTCGAAGGCGAAGGCGCGGTCGTCGATCGTCATGTGGGCAGGCGGCTTCACCGTCGGCCAACGGATGGCCTCCAGGCGCTGCCAGTTCCGGGCGCTGAAGCCGTCGTACTCCGTGAAGTGCTCCTCGAGCCACCGCGTCATCGCGCGGATGCCGTCCTTATGGGACGACCGGCTCGAGAAGATCGCGACCTCGAACCCCGGCAGGTTCAGCAGGTTAGCCAGGAACTCCATCGCCCCCGGGACCGGTGGGTCAGGTATGCGCCCCGCCCCCTGCCAGCCGCTCGAGTAGCTGTGCAGCACGCCGTCGAAGTCGAGGCATACGATTCGATTCTCCATCTCCGTGTCTCCTTCCTCTCGGTAGACGACACGTAGTGGACATCGGGCGCTAAGCCCCCGGAATCGTTACGGGTAGCTCCGGCCTCCGGAGCCGACACTTTCCGCCCACTACGTGTCGCGACGTTCATTCGCCCGACAGGTCGTCGCAGTACGTGGCCTGGCGCCGGACCGCGCCGGGCACGGTGGACCACGTCTGCCCCGTCAGGGCCTTGTGCATCGTGTTCGAGCTGACGCCGTACTCGGCGGCCAACGCCTTCTGGGAGACGCCGCCGGCGCGGTAGCGCGCGCGGGCCTCCGCCACCTTCGCTTCATCGAGGCGCGCGACCTGGTCCCGCGTCTTCCGCTTGTGGCAGCGGCGGCAGAGCACCTGGCACTTCGCGATCTCCGCCTCGCGGCGGGCCTGCGACCACGACCAGATGCTGTGGGTGACCTTCTGCGCGGGGTCGATGTGATCGAGTTCCAGGCGCTCAACGGACCCGCACTTCACGCAGGATTTCCCCGCGAAGAACCGCGCGCGGCGATCTGCCATCCACTTGCGCTGGTAGTTCTTCAGGTATTCTCTGCGGGATGCGCTTCTACGGCGTTCCCGCTCTCGAGCCCTCTCCCGGTCGGCATTTGGCCGACAGGTTCCCGACACGGCGCCGGATGCCCCGGTGCCCGTCGAAGGCGCACCCTCCCTTACAAGGAGGATGTCGTCGGTTCGAGCCCGGCTCCGCCTACCGCGCGCGTGGTCCTCGGGCCCGCCGGTGAGACAACTCTTAGCCGACCGTGATTGCATGACTTCGTGGTCGAAGCCGTCCTGTAACGTGTGGTAAGGGCGGAAAATGACGTTGTTTGTGAGCGCTCGTCGACGCGTGGCCCGCTGCCCGGGTCGCGCGTGATGCCCTGAAAGGGCGCTGACCGCCGCGCCGACGTCGGGCCGAGGGCCTGACGCTTGGCCGGGTGGCCGTGCCCCTCCGACCTTCGCTCGAAGACGCCCCGCGCGGCGCGCTGTTCCGGATGTCTCCCCCGCCCAAGCCCAAGCCCTCGCTGCTGCCGACGGATGCGCTCTATGCCGTGATGCGCGTCCTCGAGAAGAAGGGCGGCACGAGGCTCGAGGGGCCTCGAGAGCTCGGGCCCGAGGACGTCACGCTCGAGGTCGACGCGGCGATCCGCCACCTGCTCGAGCACAATGCGGGCCGGGAGATGGACCCGGACACCGAGGAGCTCCAGCTTGCCTGTGCGGCCGCCTCGGCCCTCACGGCCCTCGAGCTCGCCTTCCTTCATCGCCGGAAGCGCGCCGAGTCGCTCGCCGAGGCGCTGGTGCGGGCGCTCGAGGCGGCGCGCTAGCGCGGCCGTGGAGATCTTCTTCGCGCGTCTCGACCCGAAGACGCATCGCTTTCGCGTGGCCCGCCCGCCGCATCCGGCCGTCGACGTCCGCCTCGAGACGCGCTCGCTCCTGCTGCACGACATGGCGCATTACGCCGTGGAAGCGACGCTCGGGACCGAGGAGGGCTTCTACGGGCACCTCGCCCGGGGGACGACGCTCCCGGAGCTTCGCGCGCTCGAGGAGCGCGACGCGCTGATGGCCATCGAGCGGCAGGTCGTTGGGCTTCAGATGGCGCATCGCCGGGGCGCCGCGCCCAGCGATCCCGCCTCGCGCACGCTCCGGGCGA
The DNA here is from genome assembly GCA_038750805.1 of Myxococcota bacterium. GTDB lineage: Bacteria > Myxococcota_A > Polyangia > Polyangiales > Houyiibacteriaceae > CALCTH01. Next base: position 4,508 of record JBCDGX010000328.1, on the reverse strand, counting down.
TTACCGGGGCGTGGCGGAAGGCGCGGCAGGGGGAGGCGCTGAGGCTCCGCTGGCCGGACCCGAGTCCCGAGCTCGTCCCGGCGCCGCCGAGTCCGAGACGCTGATCACCCAGCCGCGTTCGTCCGTACGTTCGGTCCGATGGACGTGCGCGCTCATGCCAGCGCGCCGGTCTGCCACGCCTTGTGCCAGCGCTCGTAGCGTCGGGCCGAGGCGTCGTCCGCGGCGAAGACGAGCTCCACGCGGACCTCGTCGAGGAAGACGTCGTTGGCGCCGCTGAAGCGCGCCACGGTGGTGACGAGCTGGACCTCCTCCGGCGTGCCGGGAAGCCGGAGCCGGGGGCCGATCAGCGTCGGGCCCGTGGGCGGCAGCGACGCCTCGAGGCCGAGCTGGGCGGCGACGGCGTCGACCTGCGCCCGGAGCGCGTCCCGGCCGTGCTCGACGGCCTCTCGGCGCATGCGCGCGAGGCTCGCGCGGGCGACGTCCTCGAAGTTAGCGAGGAGCGGACGAAGGCCGCCGTCCGAGAGCATCACCGTCACGAGCTCCGCCGGCATCGTCGCGAGGGCGGGGAGGAGCGCCCGCGCCGTCGCGTTGGCCTCGACGACGCGCCAGAGGCCATCGACGACGAAGGCGGGGTAGGGCTCCTGCCGGGCGAGGAGCTCGCCCGCGATGCGCCGGTAGGGCGCGAGCGCCTCGCCTTCGAGGGGGCGCTCCTCGTACGCCGCGGGGAGGCCGGCGGCGCGGAGCAGCGCGTTCCGCTCGCGACGGGGCCCGGCGAGGGTCTCGGCGAGCTTGATCACCGCGGGCGTGCGCGGCCGCGAGCGCCCGGTCTCGAGGAAGCTCAGGTGCCGCGGCGACATGCCCGCCGCGACGGCCAGGTCGAGCTGGCTCAGCCCCCGCGTCTTCCGCCAGGCCTTCAGCTGCTCCCCGAACGCGCTCGCCATGCGCCGAGCATAGCGGGGGCCGCGAGAGGCTCCTTTCCCTTTCGGGGAAGTGCCCGGGTTCGGGGAGGGCCCGAGGTTCCCAGGCGAAAGGAACACTCATGCAGCGTCATCTCCCGCTCGTCGGTACCATCACCCTCGTCTCCGGCCTCTGGTTCGCCCTCGGCGGCCTCTTCCCGCGGGCGACGGGGATGGAGGCCATCTACGAAATCTGGTTCATGGGCGACGACACGCCGCTCACGCGCCAGGCCCTCTTCGGCATGGGCCTCTTCGGCGCCATCACGGCGTGCATGGGCGCGGTCATCCGGCGCCTCGGCCTCGGCATCCAGGCGGGCCGTGTGGACGTTCCCCTCATCCGGCGGGCCCTCCTCGAGGGCCTCGTGGTCTGGTTCATCCCGGACAACATCGTGTCGGTGGCGACGGGCGCGTACCCGAACGTGGGGCTCAACGTGGTCTTCCTGCTCATGCTGCTCCTCCCGATTCTCGCGTTGCCCAGCGGCAGGGAGGGCGTGGGCGCTCCGGCAGTGGCCCGCTGAGCACCGGGGCGCTCAGCCCATCGCGTCGGCCCCGCGGCGCCGCGCACTCGGTCGAGGCCGTTGTCTCGAGCGCTCGGCCTACCAGCGGGAAGAACGCAGGGTTCGCGGCCGAGCTCATCGGCAACCACACATGCCGGGCAAGCGGCATCACGGCGTTCATGGCCAACGGTGGCGGTCTTGAGACCGCGGCGAGCATCGCCGCCCACGCCAGCACGCGCACCACCCAACTCTACGACCGAAGCGCTTCACGCGTCGTCCAAGGGAGATCGAGCGAATCAGGTTCTAGGGTCGTCCACAGCGAAAAGGCCAGAAGACACCGGCGACGAATGTCGAAGCGCCCGCACTGCGCTTGTGGACAGCCTGCAGAGAACCGGTTCTCGCCACGCAGCCTTCGCCGGGCTTGCGCTACGGCAGCTCGGTCCACGAAGGCGCGTCCACGCACCGAAACTCTGGGTAGAGGGCGCGGTATCGCTGGCAGTCCTCGCGGAACACGAAGGCTCCGTGGTCCATGAGCTCTCCGTCCGCCGTCGTCTCTACGAGACAGGCCAGGGGATCGTTCTCTTCGGTGATGCCAGGAAGGCCGACGACGCTGGGGCTCCCCGGCTCGCACCCGCCTCCGTAGGTGCAGATCCCGACGTCACGGTTCTCCGTGACCCCCACGCACCAGTTCAAGCCCCCAGGCACAACCGCGCCGTTGGGCAAAAGGAATGGCGACGGGCGGCATGCCGTGGGGCACCCAGGACCGCAGAAGCCTGGGCGGTCCCCCTCGTCCGGAGGGCAGCGGTCCGTGAGGGCCGGCCCGGACTCGTAGCGCGTCCCATCCCAATAGATGCACACGAAGTCACCCTCGTTGAGCTCTTCGACGGCCGCGCAAGCAGCTACTGGAACACAAACCGACGACTGCGTGGTCCCCGGCCGAACGACACAAAGCTCGTCGGCGGCGCAAAACGTCCCGAAGCGTTCGCGCCCGCTCTCGAGAAGGCAACTCGTACTCCCGGCCGGTGGACGAGGCCGGTTGCAGAGGCCCGGGGTGGCGAAGCAACCCAGCATCGGCTCCCGGGACCGGCAGGCAGGGTCGCTCATGCACAAGGACCCGCACACGAAGACATCCGGCGCAATCTCGCATTCGCGCAGCGGGACGCCGGCGTCGTCAGCCGGCGTCCCATCCCCCAAGGATGCATCCGGGATGTCGCCCACCACGCCCGACGCGAAGCAACCACCCAAAGCCATCGCGACGGCCAATGCCGCGGGAAAACGGTGGCTACGGCACACGGCAACGCCTGACCGGGCAGTCAGTCGCCAGCGGATCCGCATCCCCACCAACCAGCAGCCTGCGACCCTGACGTAATTCCCTGCTCTTCACAAATCTGGTCACAGCTTGCCGCAGAACGGTCGCGCAGCGCACGACCAGGACCGAACGGTCCGGCGAACAGTCCCTCGAAGGGCCCGGTCCGCAGTAGACGGTGCAGCCCGGCAAACCCGATCAACTGAGGCGCGACGAAGGCGAGGTCCGTGGCCCACGGGCCCCTCACGGTGCGCCCTTCCATAGGGGCGCAACGAAGCCCTTCGGGAAGCACTTATCCAAGTGCATCCGGAAGGGCTTCGTCATGCGCTTCGCGATGCGTCTGACGAAGCGCTTGGCGAAGCGCCTACTGATGCGCGCCGGGGCCCTGGACGGTCGGCTTGGGCTCGTCCGCCGGGGGCTGCTCGGGCTCGACCAACTTGCCTTCGCGGTACTCGATGGGGCGCACGCGGTTCGCGCCGAAGAGCGCGTCCGGGTCGCTCAGGACGAGCGCCTCGGCGAGGACCTCGTCCATGTGCTCGACGAGCACGACCCGCGTCGCGTTGAGCACGCGCTTCGGGATCTCCCGGAGGTCCTTCCGGTTCTCCCGGGGCACGAGGATGGTGTCGATGCCCGCGCGATGCGCCGCGAGCATCTTCTCCTTGAGCCCGCCGATGGGCATCACCCGCCCGCGTAGCGTGATCTCGCCCGTCATCGCCACGTTCCGGCGCACGGGGATCTTCATCAGCGCGCTGGCGATGCTCGTCGCCATTGTGATGCCCGCGCTCGGGCCGTCCTTCGGCACGAACTCGGGGAAGTGAACGTGCACGTCGACGTTCTGGTAGAACTCTTCGTCCAGGCCGAGGAGCTTCTGCCGCGAGCGGATGTAGCTCAGCGCCGCCTGCGCGGACTCCTGCATGCCCTTCTCGAGGAGGCCCGTGATCACGAGCTTCCCCTTGCCGGGCACGACGGCCACCTCGCACTCGAGGATGGTCCCGCCGACGCTCGTGTAGGCGAGGCCGTTCGTCAGCCCGACCTCGTCCTTGTCGCTCGCCTTGTTCGGGCGGAACTTCGGGACGCCGAGGTACTTGGGCACGTCCTTGGCCGTCACCCGGTAGCTCTGGTCGCGGCCCCCCGTGAGCACCTTGCGCGCGATCTTCCGGCACACGCTGCCGATCTCGCGCTCCAGGTTCCGGACGCCGCTCTCCTTCGTGTAGTGGTGCGTGATCGTCCGGATGGCGCTCTCGGTGAGCTCGACGTCCACGTCCTTCAGGCCGGCGGCCTCGAGCTGCCGCGGCACCAGGTAGCGCACCGCGATGTTCAGCTTCTCGAACTCCGTGTACCCGCTGAGCTCGAGGATCTCCATGCGGTCCCGGAGCGGGAGCGGGATGCCCGAGAGCGAGTTCGCCGTCGTGATGAACATCACGTCGGAGAGGTCGTAATCGAGATCGAGGTAGTGGTCGTTGAAGGTCGCGTTCTGCTCGGGGTCGAGCACCTCGAGGAGCGCGGACGCCGGGTCGCCGCGGAAGTCGCTCGACATCTTGTCGATCTCGTCGAGCAGGAACACCGGGTTGTTCGTCCCCGTCTTCCGTAGCGATTGCACGAGGCGACCGGGGAGGGCGCCGATGTAGGTCCGCCGGTGCCCGCGAATCTCGGCTTCGTCGCGAACGCCACCGAGGCTCAAACGCACGAACTCGCGCCCCGTCGAGCGCGCGATGCTCCGCGCGAGCGAGGTCTTACCGACGCCGGGCG
>JBCDGX010000327.1:0-6720 GCA_038750805.1 Myxococcota bacterium | reverse complement strand
TCGACGCCACCCTCGACGGCGCCTCGAGCGCCCTCCGTCACGGGCTCGCCGAGGGGCGTACGCCCTCCGTTCCCCCGGGCGAAGAGACATGGTCGCCGCTGCTCCGCCAGCGCCTCTCCCGGGAAGCGCTCGACGCGCTCTTCGCCGTGCGCAGCGAGCTCGGTTCGCTCCCGCTCCTCGACGGCGCCGTGAGCGCGAACCACGCCCGGCTCTTCCGCCGCATCCAGCAGTCCCGGGAGAGCGTGGACGCGGCCCTGGTGCCGCTGGAGCGCACGCCCGGGGAGGTCCGCGGGATCGCGCGGCGCCGCCTCGCGGTGCTCGCGCTCGGGCTCGCCGGCGTCGTCGCGCTGATCGCGCTCGCCTTCGGGCCGCCCTCGCTCTCGTCGACGGTCACCGAATCCGGCGTCTACCAGGGCGACCCGCGCTACGCGGGCTAGAAGGCCTTCGACGGCGACCCGCGCACCGAGTGGACCCTCGACGACCGGAGCCGCGGCTGGGTCGAGCGGCGCTTCCACGAGCCCGTCGCCATGGGCGCCATCGTGCTCCACAACGGCCACAACGGGTCGTGGATGGACCGCGGCGTACGCGGCTATCGCGTCGAGCTCTACGACGCCGAGGGCAACGAGGTTCATCGCTTCCGGGACGCCTTCCGCGGCATCGAAGAAGGCGGCCCGGTGAAGCGCCACTCGCTCCCGGCGCTTCGGCCCGTCGGGCTGCTGCGCGTCGTCGTCGAGAGCTACTTCGACATGGGCGCGTCGCTCGCCGAGGTCTCCTGGGATGCGCCAGTGCCCGGCCAGCTCGGCACCCCCGCGGCCGACGCGGCGGCGGCGCCTCCGTCCGACGCCGGGGCCGCGGACGCCGACGCCGGCGAGGGCGCGAACGCGGGCGATCCGGAGGACAACGAAAGCGATGCGGACGAGGCCCCCACCCCGCCGCGAAGCCAGACCGTCCCCAACCCGGGCGAAGGCACCGAAAATCGCCAGTAGTTTCCGCATCCAGGACGCGAAATCGCCGTCTTGTCCTCGGCTTTTCCGCTGACTATGTTCGACCCCTCGCTTTCCGTTCGTCGCGTTCCGCCCAAGGCAACGGCGACGGCCCCCGTTTGGAACGGAGGGCGGGCACGCGCGTACTCCTGATAGCGAGCCCGACGAAAAGCGCGCTCTCCGAGCGGATCCCGCCCGAGAGGTACCCTTCATGAGCGACGAAGAGACGACCCCCATCCCCGACGACGGCCCGATCGAGTTCGGCGACGTCCTCCCCGTCCTCCCCATCCGGAACGCCGTGCTCTTCCCCGGCGCCGTGGCCCCCTTCGACGTGGGCCGCGAGAAGTCCGTGGCTCTGGTGGAGGACATCGAGAACCTCGACCAGCCGGTCATCGCCATCTTCGCCCAGCGCGACCCGGCGACGGACGACCCGGCCCACGAGGACCTCTACCCGGTGGGCGTGGCCGCCCGCGTGCTGAAGGCCCTGAAGCACTCGAGCGGGAACTACTCGCTCATCCTTCAGGGGCTCGTGCGCGTGCGCCTCGAGCACCTGCCGGAGACCGCGCCCTACCTGAAGGCGCGCGTGACGCGCCTCGACGAGCCGAAGAGCGACGACGTGGAGGCCGAGGCCCTGGCCATGAGCCTTCGCGACATCGCGAAGCAGGTCATCCAGCTGATGCCCGAGCTGCCCCGGGAGGCGAGCTCGCTCATCGACTCGATCCAGGAGCCCGGTCAGCTCGCGGATCTCGTGGCGGCGAACCTCGACGCCCCCGTCGACGAGAAGGCCCAGCTGCTCGAGACCATCGAGGCCAAGGAGCGCATCCGGAAGGTTCTCAGGCTGCTCACGCGGCAGCTCGAGATCCTGAAGATGCGCGAGCGCATCAACTCCCAGATCAAGGAGGAGATGGGCAAGAACCAGCGCGAGTACGTGCTTCGCCAGCAGCTCAAGGCCATCAAGGAAGAGCTCGGCGAGGAGGACGGGGACTCGGGCGACCTCGACGTGCTCGAGGAGCGCATCACCAAGGCGGACCTCCCGAAGGAGGCCGACAAGGTCGCGCGCAAGCAGCTCAAGCGCCTTCGGACCATGCAGGTCGGGAGCGCCGAGTACACGGTCGTCCGGACCTACATCGACTGGATCCTCGACATCCCCTGGTCGAAGCAGACCACGGACAACATGGACATCGGCGCCGTGCGCAAGGTGCTCGACGAGGACCACTCGGGCCTCGAGAAGGTCAAGAAGCGCATCGTCGAGTACCTCGCCGTCCGGAAGCTGAAGAAGGACAAGAAGGGGCCGATCCTCTGCCTCATCGGTCCTCCCGGCGTCGGTAAGACGTCCCTCGGCCGGAGCGTCGCGCGGGCCCTCGGGCGGAAGTTCCACCGCATCAGCCTCGGCGGCGTGCACGACGAGGCGGCCATCCGCGGTCACCGGCGCACCTACGTCGGAGCGCTCCCCGGTCAGGTCATCCAGGGCATGAAGAAGTCCGGGACGATCAACCCGATCTTCATGCTCGATGAGATCGACAAGATCGGCCACGATTTCCGCGGCGATCCGGCCGCGGCCCTCCTCGAGGTGCTCGACCCGGAGCAGAACGACACCTTCAGCGACCACTACCTCGAGATCCCCTACGATCTGTCGAAGGTGATGTTCATCGCCACGGCGAACGTGGGCGACACCATCCCCGCGCCCCTCCGCGACCGCATGGAGATCATCGAGATCCCCGGCTACACGCGGAAGGAGAAGCTCGACATCGCGCGCGTGCACCTCGTGCCGAAGCAGGTCGACGAGCACGGCCTGAAGAAGGACCAGATCACGCTGAGCGACGCGGCCCTCGAGGCGATCATCGACAGCTACACGCGCGAGGCCGGCGTTCGTAACCTCGAGCGGAAGGTCGCTGCGGCGATCCGCGGCGTGGCCGTGAAGGTCGCCGAGGGCAACCCCGGGCCCTTCGCGCTCGCCGAGCCCGACGACCTCCGCGAGTACCTCGGCCCGCCCCGCTTCACGAGCGAAGTGGCCGAGCGCACGAGCGAGAGCGGCGTCGCGACGGGCCTCGCCTGGACCGCGGTCGGCGGCGAGATCCTCTTCATCGAGGCGACGAAGATGCACGGCACGGGCAAGCTCCAGCTCACGGGGCAGCTCGGCGACGTGATGAAGGAGTCCGCGCAGGCAGCGATGTCCTACGTGCGCACGCGGGCGAAGGACTTCCACATCGCGGAGGACTTCCTCGAGAAGAGCGACCTCCACATCCACATCCCCGCGGGCGCGATGCCGAAGGACGGGCCGAGCGCGGGCGTGACGATGATGACGGCGCTGGTCTCGCTGCTCACGGGCAACCGGGTGCGCCACGACGTGGCGATGACGGGCGAGATCACCCTGCGCGGTCGGGTGCTGCCGGTGGGCGGCATCAAGGAGAAGGTCCTCGCAGCGCACCGCGCGGGCATCAAGCGGGTGATCCTGCCGGAGCGGAACGCGGCGGACCTCGAGGAGGTCCCGGAGGAGATCCGGGAGACCCTCGAGTTCGTGCCCGTGAAGAAGATGGACGAGGTCCTGGCCAACGCGCTCACGGACCCGGACGAGCTCGACCTGCACCTCGGCGACGACGCCGCGGAGCGCAAGAGCGAGCCCACGGCCCAGCCCGCCCCGGCGAGCTGAGGCACGGAGGCCAGCGATGAAGGCGAGCGCGCGCGGACGATGGGTCGTCGGCGCGCTGCTCGCCTTTTCGCTTTCCGGGGAGGTGCGGGGGCAGGAGGTGGTGGAGGGCCCCGACGCGGCCACGGAGCTCGACCGCTTCGTCGGGCGCTGGGTAGCGGTTCGCGATGGGCGCGTGGCGCTGTGGGTCGAGCTTCGTCGCGAGGGGGCCACGCTCGGAGGTCAGCTCGCGTGGCGGGACGACTGGTCGCGGCACACCTCCTACGCTGACGAGCCGCCCGACTTCGTCTTGGACAAGCGTACGGGCAGCAGTTGGGTCCGCGGCTGCACGACCGTGGAGCCCATCGGTTACGTCCTCGACGAGCTCTCCCCCGCCGGCGCCGGCGTCCTCGTCGAAGCACGTCCCGTCGTCGCGGTGTCGACGGGGCACGGGCTTCTCCTACGAGGACATCCTCGGAAAACCGGCGCGGCTCCCTCCGAGCTCGAGCTGCGCTGGCGCCATGGCGGCCTGTCGGTCGTGCGCAGCCGCAACACCGAGGGCGACGGGGAAGGTCTCCGCCTCGAGCGTCGCGACGCTCTGTTCGTCGCCGCCACGCTGAGCTGGAGCCGCCATCGACGCCCCGAGGACGGTGGAGACCGCAGACTTCGCGTGCCCGGACGGGGGAGACTGAACGCCATCCGCCGCGGTCTCGCGGCTGCAGGCCGGGGACGCATCGCCGACGACTTTCGGGAGAGCCTCTGCCTGCTTCGCAATCTGGTGCCCGACTCCGCGACCCGCGTGACGGGCTCGCTCACGTGGGGCGTGCGCGACGTCGTGCGCGCCGCAGAGGGCAAGGGACTGTGCGATGTCACCGGGGCCCAACTCGCCGCGACGCGCACGGGCCCCTTTGCGGCCGGTTGCCAGCGCGTGCGCATTCGGAGCCGGTACCGCCCACCACAGCGGATCATCGACGAGACGGACTGGCTTCATCGGCCGAGCATCGGCGTCGTGGAGCGGCGGGTCGGAGGTTGGGTCCTCGTCGGGACCGAACCAAGCGACGCCGAGCTTCCGTACTCCGCACGTCGCTTCAACGGCTGGCGCGATTGGCACGACGTACGCGACCTCGATTGCGTCAGCGACCCGATCGTCGCCCGTCCGCTCTCGGAGCGAACCTCTCTCGAGGCCAGCCTGCTCGAGCCTTGGTGGCCCCCGTCCCTCGACGAGGCGATCCGAGCCAGGCGGTGTCGGCGTCGCTGCGCAACCGAGGAGGGGTGGCGGCCCGAGCCGTGCATTGCGTTGGCGACGGAACGCACCGCGGACCGGCGCAGCGCCCCGGCATCGGAACCTGGCCTGCGCTAGCGGCAGGCGTAGGCTTGTGCTCGTGAGCGAGGGCGCCCGGATCATGAGCTACGCGGAGTACCTCGCCTTCGAGGAGGCGGCGGAGACGAAGCACGAATACGTGAACGGCGCCGTCGTGGCGATGGCCGGCGGGACCATCGAGCACGGCCGACTGGCGATGCAGGTCGCCTTCGCGCTGACCGCGCTCGCCCGCGAGCGTGGGTGCTCGGTCTACTCCTCCGACGTACGCGTCCGTGTCGCGTCCACCGGCCGGACGACCTACCCGGACCTCAGCGTCGTCTGCGGTCCCGTCCTGCCCGCGAGCGACGACCGCCACGCCATCACGAACCCCCTCCTCCTCGTCGAGGTCCTCTCGGAGTCGACCGAAGCGAGCGATCGCGGGGAGAAGTGGGCGCACTACCAGCGGCTGCCCAGCCTCCGCGGCTACCTCCTCGTCGCGCAGGCGTCCCGACGCCTCGAACTCTTCGAGCGCGAGGAAGGCGCGAGCGTCTGGACGTTCCGGCGGGCGGACGAAGGAGACGCCCTGCCGCTGGCGCTCCTCGGAGGCGCGCTCGACGTGGACGCCATCTACGCAGCTTGAGGGTTTCGGTCGCGTCGGCGAAGAGCGCGTCCGGGAAGCACAGGCCACGTGGCTCACGACTGATCACAAGTTGCGGGCGAGCTCGAAGCCGACGGCGAGGTCCCGGAGCCGGAAGCCACGTTGCCTGTAGCGGCCGCGAAGGCCCAAGCGCGCCCCTGCCGCGTGAAGGGCGAGGCGAGAGCGGGCCGCCACGACGGATCGCGCGTAGCGACGAGTCGGCGCTCCGAGCGCCGCCCCGCGCACCCGTCCGCCTCTTCGTAACGGGGCTTCCGTCCGACATGCGGCATCCTCCCTCCGTGGGTCGCGTCCTCGCCGCCGTTGCGTTGCTCGCCGGGTGCACCGGGTCCATCGGGGACGCGCGCGCTCCCGAGGGCGGGGCCTCCGGGCCGGACGTCGAGCCGCCGCTCGCGTTTCCGGAGACGCCCTTTTCGCCCGTGACGCCCGTGGTGCGCCGGCTGACCAACGCGGAGCTCGCGAACACGCTCGCGGACGTCACGAGCGAGCCCATCGCCGAGGACGTGCTCGCGCTCCTCCCCGCCGTGCAGGCCGAGGGCTTCGAGACCGTCGCCACCGGGCAGAGCGTCTCGGAGGCGCAGGCCCGGGCCTTTCAGGCCGTCGCCCGCCTGGCCGTGAACACCGAAGGCTTCGCGCGCCTCGCCTGGCAGACGCGCTGCGAACGCACCGACGTCGAGTGCGGCACGCTGCTGCTCGGCGAGCTCGGCCTCCGCCTCTTCCGCCGACCCCTCGAGGAGCGCGAGCTCGACCTCTTCCTCGATCTCTTCCTGAACGTCGGCGCCGAGGGGCTGAGCTACGGGCGCGCCGCCCGCGCCGTGGGCGAGGCGATGATTCAGTCGCCGCCCTTCCTCTACCTCCTCGAGGACGAGCGCTCCGGCCTGCCGCTCCGGGGCTTCGCCATGGCCTCGCGCCTCTCCTACCTGGTCTGGGCCAGCGCGCCGGACGACGCGCTCTACGAGGCCGCCGCGGACGGTCGCCTCGACCGCCCCGAAGGGGTGCTCGAGGAGCTCGAGCGCCTCCTCGACGACCCCCGCGCCGGCCGCGTGCACGCCCGCTTCCTCGAGGACTGGGCGCGCCTCGGGAAGATCCCCGACGAGGACGGGCGAAAGGCCGAGCTCATCGCCAGCGCCACCGCCTTCTACGCGGAGCACGCTGC
>JBCDGX010000326.1:0-6762 GCA_038750805.1 Myxococcota bacterium | reverse complement strand
CCGGCGCCGTCTCGGGCACCCTCCCCGCCCATGAACGACGTCTTCGAAGCGCATCGCGCGCGCATGGACGACGGCTTCGAGCTCGCCGCGTACCGCGCGCTCCCCGAGGGCACGCCGAAGGGCACGCTTTACGTGGCGCACGGCGTCGCCGAGCACGCGCGTCGCTATGCCCCCCTCGCCGCGGCCTTCGCGGCGGCGGGCTGGGAGGTCCACACGCACGATTGGCGTGGCCACGGCGGCAGCACGGACGCGGACCGGCCGCTCGGGCACCTCGCCGACCGGGACTCCTTCGGCCGTGCCGTCGCCGACCTCCGGGCCCGGCTCGCCGAGGTGCGCGGCGAGGCTCCCCTCGTGCTCCTCGGCCACTCGGGCGGCTCCTTTCACGCCCAGCGCCTCGTGAGCGAGACGCCGGAGGCGATGGACGCGCTCGTGCTCAGCGGTTCGAACGGTCCGCCGCCGCCCATCGCCGCCGCCGGACGCCTCGTCGCACGCATCGAGCGGGCGCGCTGCGGCCGCCGGAAGGGCTCGCCGATCCTCCAGAAGCTCAGCTTCGACGACTACAACAAGGCCTTCGCCCCCAACCGCACCGAGTTCGACTGGCTGAGCCGGGACCCGGCGCAGGTGGACCTCTACGCGAACGATCCACTCTGCGGCTTCGCGCTCTCGACGCAGGGCTGGGTGGACCTCCTCGACGCCCTCCCGGGGCTGACGAAGCCGGAGGCCCTCCGGCGCATCCCAAACGCCCTCCCGGTCTACGTCTTCAGCGGCGATCGCGACCCCGTGGGCCAGTTTGGCAAGGGCGTGCTTCAGCTCGTCGAGCGCCTCCGCAGCGCCGGCATCAAGGACCTCACGCTGGACCTCTACCCCGAGGGTCGGCACGAGATGCTCAACGAAACGAACGCCGAGGAGGTGCGCGCCAAGCTCCTCGCGTGGTGCCAGCGCGTGACCGCCTGAGCCGCCCCCGGCGCGAATCGACGAAAAAACCGAAGACTTCCATCGACGAGGCATTGACGCAGCCCGCCAATCGGGGACTATCCCTAGTTGAGGGTACGTCTTGAGCGAAGCCAACGAAGTCGATTTGCCGCCGGGTCCGGGGCCCAAGGGCGGAACCACCACCACCACCTCGAAGGGTGGCAACGGAAAGCTCGTGCCGGACCTCGGCCGGGACTTCCAGGCCTCCATCGTCGTCTTCCTCGTGGCGCTACCGCTCTGCATCGGCGTCGCCCTCGCGAGCGGCGTCCCGCCCGCGCTCGGCCTGATCACGGGAATCGTCGGCGGCATCCTGATCGGCGCCTTCGCGGGCTCGCCGCTCCAGGTCAGCGGCCCGGCGGCGGGCCTGCTGGTGATCATCTTCCAGTTCGTGCAGGACGAGCGCTTCGGCCTGCCCATGCTCGGCGTCGTCGTGTTGGCCGCCGGCGCCATCCAGTTCGCCGCCGGCCTCGCGGGCCTCGGGCGCTGGTTCCGCGCCGTCAGCCCCTCGGTGATCCAGGGCATGCTCTCGGGCATCGGCGTCCTGATCTTCGCGAGCCAGTTCCACGTGATGGTGGACGACATCCCGCCGAAGAAGGGCTGGGAGGCGCTGATGACCATCCCGAGCGCCATCTACAAGGGCGTGAGCCCCTCCGTGGGCGACCGGGCGCATCACATCGCCGCGGCCATCGGCCTCGTCACCATCGTCAGCCTCGTCGCGTGGAACCAGCTCAAGCCGAAGAAGCTCCGCTTCGTTCCCGGGCCGCTCGTCGCCGTGGTCCTCGCGACGGCCGTCGCGGCGATCTTCAGCGCGCCGATCCTCTACATCGAGATCCCCGACTCGATCATCGCGAGCCTGAACATCCCCTCCCCCGAGAGCTTCGCCCGCATCACGGAGCCGGCGACCATCGGCGTCATCATCACCCTCGCCGTCGTCGCGAGCGCCGAGACCCTCCTCTGCGCCACGGCCGTCGACCGGCTCCACGAGGGGCCGCGCACGAACTACGATAAGGAGCTCTGGGCGCAGGGCCTGGGCAACATGGTCTGCGGCGCCCTCGGCGCGCTCCCGGCGACGGGCGTCATCGTGCGCAGCTCGGCCAACGTGGAGGCCGGCGCCACCACGCGGCGAAGCGGCATCATCCACGGCTTCTGGCTGCTCCTGACGATCCTGCTCGTCCCGCACCTCCTCGAGATCATCCCGAAGGCGTGCCTCGCGGCCATCCTCGTCTACACGGGCTACCGCCTCTTCAACTGGAAGGCGCTTCGTTCGCTCGGACAGAAGGCGGGACGCTCGGAGCTCGCCATCGCGCTGATCACGATCACCACCATCGTGGCGACGGACCTGCTGTCGGGCGTGCTCCTCGGCTTCGGCCTGAGCATCGCGAAGCTCCTCTACACCTTCACGCACCTCGAGGTGGAGGTCGAAACGTCGCCCGGTCGCGTCGACATCACGCTCCATGGCGCCGCCACCTTCGTGCGCCTCCCGGAGCTCGCCGAGGCCCTCGAGCGCCTCGAGCCGGGGCAGGAGGTCCACCTCCACGTGGGCGGCGTGGCCTACATCGACCACGGGATCATGGAGCTTCTCCAGGCCTTCGAGACCTCCTACGAGGACCGCGGCGGCAACGTGCAGATCCGCTGGGACGACGTCGATCTCCGCGGCGGGCGCCGGATCCACACGCAGGGGCCGGGCCCCTCACCGTCTGGGAACCCTAGGCAAAATCTAACCTCGACCGCACAAACCTCGGTGCGGGCGGCGGCGGGTGCGCCCGAAGGACTCCCCGCCGAACCCTGAAGAGGCGCATCGGGCGCCTCGAGCCGAGGCGTCCCATGGACTGGCTGAACTACCATCACCTCCTCTACTTCTGGATGGTCGCGCGCGAAGGGACGATCTCCCGGGCCGCCAAGGAGCTGCGCCTCGCGCAGCCGACGATCAGCGGGCAGATCCGCGCGCTCGAGCGCTCCCTCGACCAGAAGCTCTTCACCCGCGTCGGCCGGAACCTCCAGCTCACGGAGACCGGGCAGCTCGTCTACCGCTACGCGGACGAGATCTTCACGCTCGGGCGCGAGCTCACGGAGACGCTGAAGGGCCGGCCGAGCGGTCGCCCGCTTCGCCTCCGCGTCGGCGTGGCCGACGTGCTCCCCAAGCTGATCAGCCGCCGGCTTCTCGCGCCGGCGCGCGAGATGGACGACCCGGTCCAGCTCATCGTGCAGGAGGGGAAGACCGAGAACCTCCTCGCGGAGCTGAGCATCCATGGCCTCGACATGGTCCTCGCAGACGCGCCCATCGGCGGCGCCGCCCGGGTGAAGGCCTACAACCACCCGCTCGGCGAGTGCGGGCTGACCTTCTTCGCCGTGCCGGACATGGCCGAGGCCCACCGCGCCGCCTTCCCGGCGTCGCTGGACGGCGCCCCCGTGCTGCTCCCGACGGAGAACACGCTGCTTCGGCGCTCCATCCAACACTGGCTCGAAGACCGGGAGGTGCGCCCACGCATCGTCGCGGAGTTCGAGGACTCCGCGCTCATGAAGGTCTTCGGCGAGCACGGGGCGGGCATCTTCCCCGCGCCGACGGTGGTCGAGGACGACGTGTGCCGGCACCACAACGTGGAGGTCGTCGGGCGCGCCGAGCAGATCCGAGAGCGCTTCTACGCGATCACCGTCGAGCGGCGCATCAAACATCCCGCCGTGCAGGCGATCAGCGACGCCGCGAAGCGGAACCTCTTCCAGAGCACCGAGCCCGTCGCCGCCAACGGGCACGCGAACGGCCAGGCCAACGGCCACGCGAACGGGCACGCCAACGGCCACGCCATGGACGCGGCCGCCGAAGAGGACTGAGCGCTCAGCGCGGGAGGAAGCGGCCGAGGCCCGGCCGCACCACGTTCCGGCGGAAGCTGCTCACGGCACCGCCGACGCCCGTCGGGAAGCTCCGGAAGGCGACGTCCACGTGGTCGTCGTCGGTCTGGACGCTGTGAAGCGTGACGAAGGACGTGAGCGCCGCCACGGCGTGCCGCACGATGGGGTTCTGCCCGATCTTCGGGTCCCGCATCAGGTCGAGCACGATGCGGTTGTCCTTGGCCTCCGCGAGCACCGGCGAGCGGTTCGGCAGGTAGCCGACGAGCGTGCCCGGGTTCGAGAGGTCGAGGGCGCCCGACTTGATCAGCGCGGCGACCGGCGTCTGCGCGTCGCCGTTCAGCTTGAGGCTGATCTCCTCGAGGCGGAGCGCGACCGTGAGCTCCTCTTCGTTGAACACGACGCGGTCGATGTAGACGATGGCGCTCGCCCGGAGCGGCGTCTGCATCGGATCGATGGATGCGGCGACGCGAAGGCCCGGCGGCACGGGGTCGATCTTCAGGTCGTCCACCTTCCCCGCCTTCTCGGCCTGTCGCCCGGCCCAGCGGAGCGCGCTGATGGGGAGGCCGACGCGCAAGCCGAGGGCGCCGCGGATGGCGCGCCCGAGCTCGTTGGGGTTGTGGCGAAGGTAGTTGCGGGCCGCACCGATCGCGGCCTGGGCCATGGACATGGCGGCGAGCATACATGGGCCGCCCCGGCCGCAACCATGGGCGATCGCGAAGAATTCCCCGCGTTTCCATGATGCGCCGCGTCATTGAAGTCCCGCCTCCCCGGCCGCGGAGGGCAGGCTCCGCCGCTCAGGCGAGGGGCGGCGGCGGGTCCGCGATCGCCTCGAAGAGCGCGCGGTAGCGCGGCGGGATCGGCGTCGCGCGAAAGCCATCCATCGCCACGCAGGCCTGGGTGATCGCCGCGCGCACGCACTCGCGCTCTCCGACCGCGCCCCGGTAGGCCACGGTCACGCTCTTGTCGCCGAGGCGTTCGGTCCAGAGGTCCAGGACGAGCACGTCCCCGAAGCGCACGGGCGCGCGAAAATCCGTCTCGACCCGCACGGCCGGCCAGCCCACCCGGTCCCGCTCAAGGCAGGTGCGGTAGCCCTCCGCGCGCTCGTCGAAGAGGTCCTCGAAGGCGCAATGAAAGAAGTGGAGGAAGCGCGGGTAGTAGACGAGCTGCGCGTGATCCTCGTCGCCGAAGCGCACCCGGCGCGACGTCCGAAAGGCCATCAGACGCCGTCGGGAGCCCGACAGAACCCCAGGTTCGCGGCGGGATCGCCGACGGGCTGGCACTCGAGGAGACCGCCGCAGACCGGGCTGCGCGCGTCGCAGGCGCGCTGACATCGCGGCACGCTCCCCTCCACGTCGAGGTCGACACAGATCAGGCCGGGGGCGCAATCGTCGCTGAAGCTGCAGAACGCGCCCTCGACCGCCTCGCCGCCAAGGAGGCAGACCGTCGGCCCCGCCACCGTCGCGAGGCAAACGCTGCCCGCCTCGTCATCGCAGAGGGGACCCGTGGCCGGGTCGCAGGCGGCCATGCAGAGGCTCCCGCGCTCGGTGCTGGTCCCGATGCAGCGCGCGTCGTCCTCGCAATCGGCGGCGACGAGGCAGGCCTCACCGAGTCCCGCGCGGCCGAGGTCCGAGCACGCCCCGAGGGCGAGGGTCAGGAGAATCGGAAGCCAGGCGCAGCGCACGAACGACCGGGTAGCCGACTCCCGGGCATGCGTCCACGGCCCGCTCGCGTGGCGGGTCTCGGCGAAGGCCGCTCACGGGCGTCATCGCCGTCCGCCATTCGAACGGGCTCCACACCACGAGCGAGTCCTGCGAACGACGCCCGCCTTCGGCGTGAGCGGGAACACGGGCCCAGGCCGAACGTCCCCGACGGCGGGCATTGACCGCGTTGCGGGGGCTTCACCGCGCTGGTACTAAAGCCGGACATGTGTGGATGGGCTTTGCTTGGAGGTAGGCGCGACGCGCTCCTCCGTTACGCGCTTCTTTCGCTCGCCGTGGTCGCCACGGGGGCGTGTGGCGACGATTCGAGTGGCTCGGGCTCCGACGGGGGCACGGGTTCCGACATGGACATCGAGGTCGATATGGGCCTCGCGATGTCCAGCCTCTACGGACCCTGCAGCGACGACTCGCAGTGCCCGGGACCCGAGGGCATCTGCCTCACCGACGGCTTCCCGAACGGCCTCTGCTCGCGCGGCTGCTTCATCGACCCCGGCAACCCGAGCATCCGCGACGGCACGAACTGCCAGCTGACGCTGCCCAACGGCGACACGCGCTTCGGCGCCTGCATCGACATCGACGGGACCTCGGCCTGCCTGCCGCGCTGCATCGCCAGCATCGACTGCGGTGGCGCCCCCTTCGCCTGCGTGGAGATCACGCCGGCGCCGGGCGCCCCGGACACCGAAGAGGTCTGCCAGGTCATCTGCGCCGGAGACGCGGATTGCGGCGGCGGCGTGTGTAACCCCTACACGGCCCGCTGCGTAGCACCCGGTGGGATTCCCACGACCGGTGGTGAAATCGGGGATGCCTGTGCGGCCAACGAGGGCTGTAAGAGCGAGACGTGCGCTGGAGGCTTCTTCGGCCGCGCCGCGCCGGGGAACTACTGCGTCGGCACGTGCCGGATTCCCCCGGAGTCCGAGTACGCCGGGAGCATGCCGCAGGCGGGCTGCCCCGTCGGGGCGGTCTGCGCGCCGGGGACCGCCGGCTCGGCCGGGCTCTGCCTCGACGAGTGCACGCCCGGCGTCGCCGGCGACTGCCGGGACGGCTACATCTGCGCCAACCAGATCGGTGGCGTGAACTACTCCAACGGCTTCTGCGTCGGCGGATGACGAGTACCGCGGCCTCTCCCCGGGTCGCGAAAAATTGAGACCGAATGCCCGCCGTGGAAATGGGCGCGCGGGCGGGCAACAGGATGGTGAGTGATGAGCGTAGATTTTAAGCGAGCTCT
>JBCDGX010000325.1:0-6763 GCA_038750805.1 Myxococcota bacterium | reverse complement strand
GAGCGTGATGCCGTGTCCACGCTCAAGGGCCGCGAGGAAGCGCTGCGCGCGACGCTCGCCAAACGCGACCGCGACGCGCTCGCGCGGGCCCTCGACGCCGCCTCGCGCACCCTTCGCGAGGTCGAAGCCCGCCTCGGTCCGCAGGACGCGAGTCCACCGCTCGAGGAGGCCCGCGCCACGGCGACGGCCGCCCAGGAGGCCGAGGAGCGCGCCAAGGCCGAGCTCGGTCGGCTCCAGGGTCAGCTCCTCCAGGTAGGCGGGGGCGTGGCCGAGGAGCAGCGCCAGGAGGCCGCCGAGGGCTACGCGCGGGCGGCGCGGGCCCTCGAGCAGCGCGAGCTCGAGGAGGAGGCCTTCAAGCTCCTCGCGGAGACCCTGAAGGAAGCCGAGCAGCAGGCCGGGCAGCACCTCGGCGAGGCGCTCGCCGCGCCCGTAGGCGAGCGCTTCGCGGCGCTGCTTCGCGCGGCCGACGCGGCGGACCGCTACGGGCGCGTGCGCTTCGGGGCGAAGCTCGGGAGCCCGGAGATCGAGGTGGCCGGCGAGGCGCACGGGACGACGCTCCTCTCCGTCGGGACGCGCGAGCAGCTCGGGGCCCTGCTCCGGCTCGTGGTCGCCGAGCGCCTCGGGACCTTCCTCGTGCTCGACGACCTGCTGACGCAGACCGATCCCTCGCGCGTCGCCTGGTTCCGGGCGCTTCTCCGAGAGGTCGCGGACGAGGTGCAGGTGATCGTCCTGACCTGCCATCCGGACGATTACCTCGAGCCCGAGGACCGCCCGGCGGCGGGCGAGGCCATGCGCGAGCGCGCTGCGGGGTTGCTTCGCGCCCTCGACGCGCGGCAGCTCGTGACGGGGTAGCGCCTACCAGCGGGCGTAGAGGCGCACGTAGGCCCCGGAAGGCGTGGGCAGCACGCGCCCGCGGGGGCCGAGCTCGATGGAGACCTCGCGCTCGGTGGCGTTCCACGCGCGAATGCAGTCCCCGTGGAAGCGCCGCTTCGTGGCCGCGAGGAGCTCGGCGTTCGGGTTCGGTCGCCGCGTCGCAGGGAGCGCGAGCTGCTCTTCACGCGCGGTGGCGAGGGTCGCGACGACGGCGGCCGGGGCGAGCACGAGGGCCGCTCGGCGCGTCTGCTGCACGTCCCGGGTGGCCTCCGGCGTGTGGTGGAGCGCCGTGGTGCCGGCGTCCGCGGGATGAGCGCAGGCGACGCCGAGGAGGCTGAGGACGAGGAGGAGCGTGCAGCGGAAGTGGGTCAAAGCGGTGGGGGCGTGACGTTTCTGGGTAACGCCTACAGGGATACGCAGACTAACGCGGATTTCTAGTTACGCTTTAGTCGTTCGACCTCACGGTAATCAGACACTCGCGACGCGGCATGAGCCTCGATGGCCCCCGCATCCCCGCCAACCCGCTGAAACGACTCTCAGATCCCGTCGCCGACGGCCGCGAGGCTCCAGGTCTCGCTGAGCCAATCGAGGAGCTCGGTTTCGGCGGGATCGATCCCATCGACCGCCGCGAGCTCGACGAGCACGCCGTACATCCACACCCGCACGGGGAGCCGCTGCACGGTCGCGACGCGCCCCGAGAGCTCCTCCATCTCGAGGAGCTGCGCCTCGTTCATCATGGTCCAGAACTCGGCGGAGCCGAGCTGCTTGGCCAGCTCCGAGACGGCGATGACCTCCCCGGGGGAGAACTCGCCGTCCATGCGCACCATGAGGCGAACGAGGCCCGCGAGGGCGAGCCGCTCATGAGGCTCGAGCTCGTCGAAGGTGAAAGCCATGGCACCCGAGCATAGCGAACGCCGGGACTGCGCAAGGCTGAACCGGCGGTGGGCCCACCGCCATCGAGTGCCGTCGCCGGTGGGCTGGGGCGTCCACCGCCATCAAACGCCCGCGGTGGGCTGGGGCGCCCACCGCCATCGAGCGCCATCAGGCGACGCGGGCCAGGCCGCGCTCGATGACCTCGAAGGCCGGGCCCCAATCGTCGAGGCTCATGGCCGGGAGCGGCGGCAGCATCCGGAGGTGGAAGGGCCCGTGGCCGCACCAGAAGAGGATCCCCCCCTCCTCGTAGATGGCCTTCGCCGCGGCAACGATCTTCTCTCTCGTCCCGCCGAAGGGCGTCATGCGCATCATGCCGCCGACGCCGCCGATGAGCTCCGGCGCGTACTCGACCTCCGGGAACCACTCCGGGTGCTTCGCCCGAAGCGCCTCCGCGTGCTGGCGGAAGCGCGCGTGGTGCTGCGCGAAGAGCCCGTCCTCGCCGTAGTAGCCGCCGCCCTCGAGCATCTCGAGGATGCGCCGGCCCGTGAGGAAATCGGCCGTGCCACCCGTAAACGTGCCGCTCAGAAGGCCCGGCCGCGGGTTGTAGTCGGCCGTAAACATGGCCGCGCAGGTCTGGGTCATCTTGCCGACGCAGAATACGTCGACGTACTCGCCGAGCTCGAAGGTCTCGAAGGCGAACATCTCCGTCGTCCGCCCGAAGGTCTGGATCTCGTCGTCCCAGACCGCGACGCCGTTCTGCTTGCAGAGCTTCATCAGCTCCTCGAGGTACACCCGAGGCGCGACGTTGAAGCCGCCCTCCCCCTGCACCAGCTCGAAGATGAAGCAGGCGTGGCGCTTCGGGTAGCGGTCGAAGAGCTGCTGGAGCCGCTCGAGGGAGGCGTCGATGAGCTGAGTCTCGCCCCCGAGCTTCTCGGCCTCCCGGTCGTTCCAGAAGGGCACGTAGTCGACGGGCAGGGTGATCGGGATGCCGTCGCGCGCCGCGGCGCTGTCGCCGATGGAGGTCATGGTCAGCGAGCGCCCCATGAAGCAGTGCTCGAAGGCGATGACGCGGTCCGCCGGCGAGTGCTTCTGGAGGCAGACCTTCAGGGCCATCTCGTTGGCCATGGCGCCGCTGGTCGTCAGGAAGGCGTGTGCGAGGCCGCTCTTTCGCCCGGCGAGGTCGCAGAGCTTCCGGGCGAAGGCGTAGGGCGCCGTCCCCGACTGGAGGTTGCCGTGCTTGGTCGTGTCCTCCAGGGCCGCCTCGGCCTGCGCCCGCACGATCTCCGGATGGCTATGCCCGAAGAAGTGCACGCCGATGCCCCCGACGAGGTCGAACTTCACGCTCCCGTCGGCGAGCTCGACGAGCGGCCCGCGCCCGGCGCCGCTACCGAGGCAGCGGTAGAGCAGCGGGCGACCGCGCGTCGCCCCGGCGTCCTCGCAGAGCGCGTCGTAGGGGGCTTCGAGCTCGGGGTTCGGCGGGCGCACCGCGGTGATCGATGCGGTGCGCGCCTGGACCTCGCTCACGAGGGTGTCGATGGCCTGCCGGACGGCCGGGCTCTCCCGGATGGCGTCCCCGATGGTGCTGGACATGGCCGGCACCGTAGCAGGGACGCCCGCCGGGCCCGGGCCTCAGATGAGAAGGCGCATGCTGAGGATCAGCGCATGCGTGGACTTCAGCGAAAGGAGGTCCCGCGTGGTGTCGTCGAAGGTGTTGAAGCTCCAGCGGAGCCCCACGGCCACGTTCGGGACCGTGAGGTAGTAGCTCATGCCGAGGGACACGATCTGCGTCGTGATGATCTGGTCGTCGTCCCGGCCGTCCATGTCCCGGTCGATGCCCGGGCGACGGTCGTCCTTCAGCCAGTAGTACTGGCCGCCGACGCTGAAGCGCCCGTGCTGGTACTCGGCCCCCGCCGCCGCGAGCAGACCGAGGAAGTCCGGGCGGGTCATCGAGAGATCCGTGGTGATGATCTGCGAGTTCCGCCGGAGCGCGCCCGAACCGAAGATGCGAAGCCCCGTCACGGGCTTGAACTGAAGGCTGGCCCGGAGGTTGTAGCCGTGGAGGCGCTCGTCCTCGCTCTCCGTGATGTCGATGTCGACGAAGTAGACCTGCGCGGCCGTGCGGATGTCGAAGAAGCGGCTCGTGAAGATGGCCGAAGGCGTGAGCACGGACATCTGGATATCCGAGCCGGGCACGCCGTTGGCGAGGTTGCGAAGCGGGGTCGAGAAGAGCGTGCCCAGCGTCGAGACGTCACCGCCGAAGCCGAAGGAGAGGCTCGAGGTCAGCGGATTGCCGGCGGAGAAGCTGAGGCCGAAGTCGAGGTCCGAGCAGATGGTCTCTCGGAGGCCGGGCACCCGGTAACGGATCATGACGCCCTGGCCCTGGTTGAAGCCGCTCTTGAGGAGCGGGTCCCGCACGTAGGGGTCCATGCCGAAGAGATCGAGGGTGTCCGACGCGATGTAGTCGACGCTCGCCGGGTCCGGGAAGATGCCGCCGGTGACCTGCACGCCCCAGCGCGAGAGGCGGATGTAGTTCTCGCGCGCCTGGATCGACGCCGTGCCCTCCCAGATGCTCGTGCCGATGGGGCCCGCGCCGCGGGAGAGCGTGAAGCCCACGTTGCGCTCGAAGAGGGTACGGAAGGTCAGGTACTCGAAGAGCTGCCCCTCGAAGCCGAAGCGCGCGAGGGCGAGCGTCGAGGTCCGCGCGCGGACGACCTCCTCACTCGTCTGGTTGTTCGGGAAGAACGAGACGACGGCCGTCGAGAGCTGGATGACCGGCTTGATGAAACCGCCGAAGCGCTCGCTCTCCCAGATGCGGAACCGCGGCACGACGTCCCGGTCCGCCGTCGCGAGGACGCGGCCGGGGTCCTGGCCGCCCGTGTCGGGCTCCGGCGCTTCGTCGACGACGAGGTCCGGGGTCGGCACCGGCTGCGCGAGGGCCGTGGGCCCGAGGATCTGAGAGAGCAAGAGGGCGAAGGCCCCCATCCACCATCGATACATTTGAGCTGCTCCTCGAAGAAAGGGCGCCGACGAAACTCGCCGACGCCCTTCCGGTAGTTGCCTTCGTGGACCGCGCCTCAGTCGGCGATCTTGTCCAGGATGAGGGTGATGCCCGCCGCGGATCGCGTGGAGCCGAAGTGGTTCGCGAAGATCCCCTGGAGGTCCGGGAGCGACGTGAAGTAGCCGCTGAGCGCGAAGTCCGACGTGGCGATCAGCTCGTTGTCGACGCAATCGCCCTGGTCGAGGCTCGAGGAGAACTCGGAGACGAACTCGTCCTGGAGAGCGCCGCCCTCGAGGTCCTCCATGGTGATCGTCGTGTACTCGACGACGTTCCCATCGCAGGCGTCGGACACGCCGAAGGCGTAATCGCCGTCGGCGCAGGGCGTGGCGTAGAGGTCCATCGGGCCGTTGAGGCGCTGCGTGAAGTACGTCGCGAGGTTGTTCTCGCGGTCGCCCATCTCACACCCGACGGCGCCGCGCATGTTGTTGAGGAAGGTCTCGCAGAGGAACTGACCGAGGCTCACGCCGTGGTTCGCGCCGGAAGCGAGGACGACGTCCTTGAGCTGCGCGAAGGGGTTCACCGCGCCCTCGACGCCGTCCTGGGACTCGACGAAGAGGCGGCGAAGCGCGTCGCGCACGACGGTCACGCCGAGCGAGTGGCCGACGATGGAGACCTCACGGTCCGGGTTGTTCGTCATGACGGCCTTGATGAGCGACTGGAGCATCGGCACGGCCCAGCCGTGGTCGATGTTGGCGAAGGGGTTTCCGGTCGCGGGGTCCGGGTTGTAGTCGGTGACGTTCGTCGCGACGCGGTCGATGCGGGCGTCGAAGCTGATCACGCGGTGGCCCTCGCCGAGGAGCTGCGTGGCGAGCTGCGGCGGGGCCGTGTCCGTGGCCGTGTAGGTGAAGCCGGAGGTCGTCGTGAGCTCCATGCCGACGAGCGCGGCGTTCGCGTACTCCTCGAAGGTGGTGACGCCCGAGGAGTTGCCGTGCACGAGGATGACGATGGGCTTGTCCGTGTCCTCGGAGTCCTGGTCGTACTCCTTGGCGGCGCAGGGGTAGCCGGTGATGGAGGCCGGCGCGCCCGCGGGCACCGTGGCCGCGTTGTCGAACACGAAGGGCTCGCTGTTGGCGTTGTACTCCGCCGCCGCGGCGCAGCCCGGGTGGGTGGCGAGGTCGTCGCGGTAGAAGCCGGCGTAGTCGGCCTCGAGGGCCTGGTCGCCGTCCGCGCGCACCATCTCGGGCGCATCCGTGATGGGGAAGTCGCCGATGGAGCCCTCGTTGGCCGTCGCCTTCGCCTCGGTCTGCGTGCGGCAGGCCTGGACCCGCGGGTCGCCCATGTCGGTCATGCCGGCGTCGTCGCCGCCCATGTCCTCGGTGCCCATGTCACCGCCGCCGCCCATGTCGACGCCGGCCATGTCGACGTCGGAGCTGCCGCCGTCGTCGTCGCCGCAGCCCATCACGCCGAGGAGCGCCGCGAGGAGCGCGCTCAGCAGGGTCCGTCCGTAGTGTTCAGCCATCGGTCTCTCTCCAAGCAGAAGCTGTCGGGAGCGGGCCCGGCGAGCCGAGACCGCGTGTCCATCCCCGTCCCGCGATTCCCGGTCGCGGACTTCGCCTTTCTATCCAGGACCCTTCCGCATCGCAACAACTAAGTGTCACGCTGGAGTGACAGCCCGGACGTGAAGCACCGGGACGCGGGCGATTCGCCCGCCTATTGCGGCGTTTCGGTCGTCGTGGGGGCGGCCTCGGCGGCGTGTTGCGCTGCAGCATGAGCCGCCGTTCAACGCCACCGCCCGGGGCGCGCCCGGGGCGCTTCGCGGGTCCGCTCAGCCGGCGAGGGCCTGGCGCACGCTGCCCCTCACGGAGCCCGGGAGGGGCGCGCGGCGGCTCCACCAGGCCTCCTGCGCGTCCCGGGTCCAGCGCGCCTCGAGGCCCGTCGCCTCGAGCGCCTCGGTCACGGCGTCGGCGTCGGCGAAGCGCTCGGCCGGGTCCTTGGCCAGCAGGCGGAGCACGAGCCGCT
>JBCDGX010000324.1:0-6778 GCA_038750805.1 Myxococcota bacterium | reverse complement strand
TGCGCGGCGGTGAAGCTCGGGGCGCCAAAGGCGCCGAGGACCAGGGCGAACAACCACGCGCTGCGAATCAAGGGGCCTCCGGACGAGAGCATGCCCGACGCGTCCGGCACGGGCCCGCCTAGCCTGCGGGCAGGGTCCGCCTCGTCAAGCGCTGCGGCGCGGGCGGTGCCCGCCGAGGGGGGTCAAGGATCCGCCCGGCCTGCCGTAGGGCGGCCCATGGACGTTGCGCTCAGGAAACAGCGGTCCCCCATCCTCGTGCCGGAAAGGCCGACGCCGATGACCCACCTCCGGAGCACGGTCCTCGTCAACTCGATGAAGATCGTCCGAGACCGCGGCCTCGACGGCGAGTACTGGCCGTCCCTGAAGCCGGAGACCGAGGAGATCTTCCGGGCCATGGTGGCCCAGGGCTGGGTGCCCGTGGAGCTGGCGGTCGAGCACTACCCGGTGCTCGCCCGGCTCATCCCGAACGCCCTCGACCATTGGGCCATCGGCAAGCAGGCCGCGGAACGTCTCCAGGCCCTCTACGTGCGCACGGTGGTACAGCTTCTCCGGGCGAGCGGTGCGCTCACGGTGGAGCGCGTGCTCGGCCGGCTCCGCGACGCCTTCAACCGGATGATGCAGGGCGGCACGGTCACCATCCACAAAACCGGCCCGAAGGACGCGGAGGTCCTTCTGACGGACATGCCGCTGCTCGACATCCCCTACTTCCGGAACAACCTCGCGGCGTGGCTCGCGGCCGTCGCGAACCTCGCGGCGAAGACCGTGCGCCTCCGCGTGGCGGGCACGCCGAAGCCCGAGGCGACGCTCTACACGGTTGCCTGGGTCTGAGCGCTCGAGCGTGAGCGATGGCGCGTCGGCGCTTGGGCGCGGGGCCCGCGTCTGGTAGCCCCCGGGCATGAGCCGCGCCGCCTCCCTCCTCGGTTTCGTCGCCCTCCTCGCGTGCGGCGACGACGCCTCGCCCATGGACGCCACGGACCTCGGGGCGACCGACCTCGGTGATGCCGGAGCGCCGGATCTCGGAAGCGACGCCGGCGCAGCCGACGATTTCGAGCGCCTCGGTAGCTGGCTTCGCGGCGACTTCGACAACCAGGCGCAGTTCGATCGCGGCTTCCCGCAGCTCGTCGAGCGCCACGTCTGTCAGGCGCCCGGCTTCGACGACGGCGAGGACGTGATGTGGGTGTACGTCGAGCACGTCGAGCACGTGCCCGCCGGTCGCGACGCCTACTTCATCCGCATGAACGAGATCCGCCGCGAGGGCGAGGGCGCCGTGTCGCGCGCCTACCGCTTCCCCGAGGGACACCCGCTCCGCACCAACGCCTTCACCTTCAGCGGGAGCCGCGACGCCTGCTTCATGGCGAGCCTCTTCGGCGACGTGACCGCCGCTGAGCTCGACTACCGGGCGGGCTGCGACGTGACCTACACCCCGGAGGGCGAGACCTTCCGCGCCGAGAGCCCCGAGGAGACCTGCACCTTCCCCGGCGGGTGGATCCAGACGCTCTCGACGGTCTACGAGGACGGCCTCGACAGCCGTGACCGGGCCGTGACCGCGGAGGGCGAGTCGGGCTCGACCTTCGAGTTCCGCCGCGTCGAAGGCTTCACGCCCCCCGCGCCCTGAGCGCTGCGACACGCTGAAACGTCGCGGCGACACCGCGAAACGGCCGCGCTCACGATAGAGCTCGCGGCGCGCAGCGCTTGCGTCGCGAAGGGCTCCTTTGCCGGTGTCGCCGCGGGGTTTTCACGAGGAGCGCAAGGCCTGCGCGTGGCCGTTCCTGGTCCGCGTTTTGCTCTCTGAACCTCGACCACGCGCCGCGCGGCGGCGCCCGCCGAGGATACCCCCATGTCCGTCACCGTCCAGGCCTTTTTCGACGAGCGTACCTTCACGCTCACCTACGTCGCTTTCGATCCCGAGAGCCGCGACGCGGTCGTCATCGACCCCGTGCTCGACTACGACCCGGCGCCCAGCCGCACGTGGACCGAGAGCGTCGACCAGGTCTCGGCCTTCCTCGAGAACGAAGGCCTCCAGCTGCGCCTCGTGCTCGAGACCCACGCCCACGCCGACCACCTGAGCGCCGCGCCCTTGCTGCGCCGGCGCTTCGACGCGCCGGTCGTCATCGGCGAGGCCATCACGCGGGTCCAGGAGACCTTCAAGCCCCTCTTCGACCTCGGGCCGGCCTTCGCGACCGACGGCTCGCAGTTCGACGTGCTGCTCGGCGACGGCGAGTCCCTCGACGCCGGCACGCTGAAGGTCGAGGCCATCGCGACGCCGGGGCACACGCCCGCGTGCGTCACGTACCGTATCGACGGCGCCCTCTTCACCGGCGACGCGCTCTTCATGGACGACTACGGCACGGGGCGCTGCGACTTCCCGGGCGGCTCGGCCTCGACCCTCTACGACTCGCTCAAGAAGCTCTATGCGTTGCCGGATGCCACGCGCGTGTTCGTCGGTCACGACTACCAGCCCGGGGGTCGGGAGGCGCGATGGGAGACGACCATCGGGGCGTCCAAGGCGAACAACCCGCATCTGCGGGCAGGCACCTCGAAGGAGGCCTTCGTGCGGGCCCGGGAGGCGCGGGACGCGACGCTCGCGGCGCCGAAGCTCCTCTTCCCGAGCGTGCAGGTGAACATCGACGCCGGGCGCCTCCCGGCGGCCCGGGCGAACGGGCATCGCTACCTGAGCCTCCCCCTCAACCTCCTTCACCCCGCCGACGAGCTCGGCGAGCCGAAGGCATGAGCGCGCGAAGCGAAGGAGGGGCCGCCTGGGCCCCGGTGGTGCGGACCGAGGACGGCGTGCCGGAGGTTCGGCCGCGCTGGGTCCTCGACCATCGCGAGCATCGCGTGGTGGACGTCCGCGAGGCCAGCGAGCTGCGCGGACCCCTCGGCGCGCTGCCCGAGGTGGACCACGTACCCCTCGCCGAGCTCGGCGCGGCGGCGGCCGCGTGGGATCGGGGCGCGCCCCTGGTGCTCGTCTGCCGCAGCGGCGGACGCAGCGGGCGCGGCGCCAAGGAGCTCGAGGCGCTCGGCTTCGAGCGCGTCGCCAGCCTCCGCGGCGGCATGACGGCGGTGCGCGCGCTCCCCGCCGAGTGAGGGCCGGACGGAACGCGACGAGGCGGAGGGCGTCCAGCCCCCCGCCTCGTCGTCGTGGGTCCCGGGCTCAGAGGCGTCCGCGGAGCATCCCGTGCCAGTAGAGGTTCGGGAGCCCGTGGGCCTTCAGCGCGTACATGGAGTAGCGCTCCTGCGCCTGGTCGAAGGGGAAGCTCTCCTTGATCACCCCGCCGTAGCCGAACTGGGCGAGGATGACCTTCCCGTAGCCGGTCACGAGCGGGCAGCTCGCGTAGCCGTCGTAGCTCGCCGGCAGCGGGCGCCCGGCCCGGAAGGCCGAGAGGTTCGCCGCGAGCACCGGCGCCTGCTTCCGCACGGCCGCGCCGGTCTTCGAGCAGGGCAGGCTCGAGCAATCACCGAGGCTGAAGACGTTCTCGTGGCGCACGTGCTGGAGCGTGTGCTTGTCGACGTCGACCCAGCCGGCCTCCGAGGCGAGGGGCGAGCGCGCGATGAAGTCCGGCGCGCCCTGCGGCGGCGTCACGTGGATCATGTCGTAGCGGAGGACGAGCTCCTCGCCGCCGTCGAGGTCGTGGAACACCGCCTCCTTGCTCGCCGGCCGGAGGGCGACGAGGTTCTTCCGGAAGCGGGTCTCGATGTCCCGCTCGGCGACGATCGCGTTCAGCGCCTCGGCGTACTTGGCCACGCCGAAGATGCCGGCCGTCGCCGAGGCGTAGGTGACCCGGCTCTTGCCGCGTACGCCCCGCTTCCGGAACGACTCCTCGGCCAGGTACATGATCTTCTGGGGCGCGCCCGCGCACTTGATCGGCGTCGCCGGGAAGGTGAAGACCGCGTTGCCGCCCTCGAAGCCGCGGATGAGCTCCCAGGTATGGGGCACGACGTCGTAGCTGTAGTTCGACGTCACGCCGTCCTTGCCGAGCGCGTCCGGCAGGTTCTCGACCGCGTCCCAGTTCAGCTGGATGCCCGCCGCCAGGACGAGCTGCTCGTAGGTGAAGGTCCGGCCGCCCTCGGTCTTTAGCCGGTTCTTCTCCGGATCGAAGCTCCTCACCGCGTCGCTCACGTGCGTGACGCCGCGGGGCATGACCTGCTGCATGGTCCGCCGGGAGGCCTCGCGCGGCACGATGCCCCCGCCGACCAGGGTCCAGAGCGGCTGGTAGTAGTGCACGTTCGCGGGGTCGAGGATCGTCACCCGCGGCGGCTCGTCGCTCGCCAGGAGCTGGCTCGCGAGGGTGATGCCGGCGGTGCCCCCGCCGACGA
Organism: Myxococcota bacterium; assembly: GCA_038750805.1. Taxonomy (GTDB): domain Bacteria; phylum Myxococcota_A; class Polyangia; order Polyangiales; family Houyiibacteriaceae; genus CALCTH01. The sequence goes on along the minus strand of JBCDGX010000324.1, from coordinate 2,464 downwards.
TGCGGACGTCCGTGTTCTCTTCGCTCATGTCTCGTCTCCAGATCGTTCGTTCGGGGGTTCAGGCGAGGCGCTTGGCCTCACGGCGGAGCGCCCGGCCGAAGCCGCGCGCGAGGCGCAGGGTGAAGCCGACGGCGCGCTGCACGTCGCCGTCCTTCATCGCCCGGGCGGCGCCGAAGAGGCCGAGCTTCGGGGGCTCGGTCTCGCTTGCGTGCGCCACGGCTTGCGCCGCCAGGCCGAGCGTGTGGAGCGCCTGCGGATCGAGCATCCCCGACTCGCGAAGCGCCCGGAGCTCGGGGCTCGTCGTGAGCTTCAGGAGCCCGAAGACGAGCTGCTTCGTGTCCTCCACGAGACGGTGCGGCTCGATGCCGTGCTCCGCGGCCTCGGCCACGGTCTCGTCCGCGATGTCCGTGAAGGTCGCGAGCATGCGCGGCGCCTCCTCGGCCATGTCGAGCGCCGCGCGAAGCGACGCGAGCGTACCGGGGCGGGTCACGCGCTCGAGCACCTGCTGGAGCCCGAGGAGGCGCTGGTCCGCGTCGCCGACCTCGGCGGCCCAGGCGTCGGCCATGTCGCCCACGGTGGCCCCGAGGCGCGGCGCCTCCACCGAGAGCTTGGCGATGGGCTCGAGCGTGCGCTCGATGCGTTCGAGCCGGTCGTCGAGGCGCGCCACCGTCTCCTCGAGGGAGCGCGTGCGCGCCGGCGTGTCCTCGCCCGCGCCGGGACGCGCGTAGGTCGTCATCGTCATGTGGGGTCCCCTTTCGGCCTGCTGGCCGGAAGCCGCCTCGTCCGCACCCCGCGGGCTCGGCGTTCGTCGCGTGCCCGGCACCCGAAGGCCCTCACCGGACGGGGACGCCTCGGTGCAATCGGGATGCCGACGCGGAATGCCTGACGATGGCGTCGGGGGGCGACGGCGAGCTGCCATCCGTGGCAGGTCCGGCGGCGGAGCTGCCGCCGATGGCGTCAGGCGCGCTGCGTCATCGGCGCGTCATGCGTCGTCGTCGTGGGTGCGGGCGTCGCGGAGCCGGCGGTAGAGCGTTCGCTCAGTGAGGCCGAGCGCGTCGGCGAGCTGGCGGCGGTCGCCCGGGAGGCGCGCGGCCGCCCAGCGCACGTAGCGCGCCTCGACCTCGGCGAGGGGAAGCACCGCGTCCCCCCAGGGCCAGGGGCCGGCCGCGGGCGCCGGCTCGGAAGGCTCGAGGCGCCGGCCAAGCAGATGCCGCGGCTCGAGGAGCTCGCGGTCGCTCAGGAGGACGGCGCGCTCGAGCACGTTCCGCAGCTCGCGCACGTTCCCGGGCCAGTCGTGCCCGCGCAGGGTCTCGAGGCCCTCGGGACCGAGGCGCTTGCCGGTCCCGCGCAGCAACGCCTCCGTGAGCAGCGGCAGGTCCTCGCGGCGTTCGCGGAGCGGCGGCATCGGTACCGGGAAGGCGTTGATGCGGAAGTAGAGGTCGCGCCGAAAGCGGCCGTCGGCGACGCGCGCGTCCAGATCCCGGTGGGTCGCGCACACGAGGCGGAAGTCCGCGCGGCGCGGCTGCACGTCGCCGACGGGGCGGTAGGTGCCGCTCTCGAGCAGCCGGAGGAGCTTCACCTGGAGTGCCAGCGGGACGTCGCCGATCTCGTCGAGGAAGAGCGTCCCGCCGGCTGCCGCCTCGACGAGCCCGGTCTTTCGCGCGTGCGCCCCGGTGAAGGCACCCTTGGCGTGGCCGAAGAGCTCGCTCTCGAAGAGCCCCTCGCCGAGGCCCGAGCACTCCACGGGCACGAAGGGGCCCTCCCGCCGCTCGCTCGCCGCATGAAGGGCGCGCGCCGCGAGCTCCTTGCCCGTTCCGGACTCGCCGAGGATGAGCACGGGCACCTCGCTGGGCGCGGCGCGCCGGAGCAGGCCGAGCACCTCCAGGAAGGCCGGCCCGCGCCCCACGAAGGCGCCGGCCGCGCGCGCGGACGCGAGGGTCAGCGGCGTGACCACCTCGAGGAAGAAGCGGATCTCTCCCGCGGCGTCGAGGATCGGCCGGAGCTCGACGTCGACGTGCTCGGGCCCGTCCGCGTGGTCGTGCACGTGGAAGACCCGCTCCGTCGCTCGGCTCGCCAGGCTCGCCAGCAGCGGGCAGCTCTCGCCGTTCTCGTCGCAGGGCGAGTCGTAGCCGTGGCTGATGGCGAAGCAGCGGTCGACGCCCGCCCGCGGGCGCGCGCCCTAGTGCGCTGCGTAGGCCCCGTTCGCCGCGAGGATGCGGTAGTCCCGGGAGAGCAGGATGGCCGGCTCGGCGATGGCCTCGAGCTCCGCGCGGAGCTCGGCGCTCGGTCGGGGCCCGCGGAGGTCGCCCTCGGGCACGAAGCTCATGGCCCCTCCGCCCCCGGCGTCTCGCCGTCCGGCGCATCGTCGGCGGCGAGGAGGCCGTGCGCGCGCATGCGTCGCCAGAGCGTGCTCCGGCTGATGCCGAGGATGCGCGCCGCGTTCCCGCGCCGCAGGGCACCGCGG
>JBCDGX010000323.1:0-6789 GCA_038750805.1 Myxococcota bacterium | reverse complement strand
GAACCAAACATCGTATGATGCATTGGGCTTGAGTAGATTTGCTTCTTCATTTGCTAACTCGGCAGCTAAAAGTTGAATAACCCGCGGCGAGAGCGTGGACCCGCGGGGCGACGTCTACGCCATCGGCGCGATGATCTATAAGGCGTGCGCCGGGACGCCGCCCTTCGTCGCCGAGACGCCCATGGGCGTGCTCACCAAGCACCTCACGGAGGAGCTCGTACCGCCCTCGCAGCGCGGTGGCGGCGTGCCCATCCCGCCGGAGGCGGACGCCATCGTCGGCAAGGCGATGCGGAAGAAGCCCGAGGACCGCTACCCCTCGGCGGAGGCTCTCCGGCAGGACCTCATCGCCTACCTCGCGCAGGTCGGCGAGCTCTCGAGCGAGCTCAGCTTCGGGAACATCTCGGCGATGGCCGAGCACCAGATCCTGGCCACCCGCGCGGACGTCGACGACTACGAGACGAAGCTCCGGCGCCGCGGCCGCGCCTTCTACGCGCTCCTCGCGATGCTGCTGGTGGCCGTGGGCGCGGGCGCGGTGTTCGCGTGGCAACGCTACGCGGGCACGGAGGAGATCGTGACCGCGGAGGTGGAGCCGAACGACGAGCCTCAGCTCGCCAATGCGCTCCCCGAGGGCACGCCCTTCACGGGGCAGCTCGGCCAGCGCCAGGACGAGCACCTCGGCGACGCGGACCTCTACCGCATCGCGAACCCGGGGCCGGGGACCCGCCTTCTCGAGGCGCGCTTCAGCGGGCTCCCGAACATGGACGCGGTGCTCGAGCTCTTCGCCATCTCCGGCGGCCAGCCTTCGCTCCGGGTCACGGCCGACGTGCCGCGCGTGGGTGCGGGCGAGGAGTTCGCGAACTTCCCCGTGCCGCCGGGCGAATACCTGCTCCAGGTGCGCGAGCATTGGGTCGATGGGCAGCTCCCGGTCGAGAACGTCTCGGACCGCTACACGCTCGAGTGGCGCTTCCGCGAGCGCGCGCAGGGCGAGGAGGTCGAGGTCAACGACGACGTCGGCCGCGCCCAGCGTCTCGGCGCCGGCGAGGAGGTGCGGGGCTACGTGGGCTGGGGCGGCGACGTCGACACCTACTGCCTCGCCGACGGTCTCGACGCCGTGAGCGCGGAGCTCGCGGGCGTCCCGGACATGAACCTCGTCCTCGTGGTCCTCGACACGGTACGCGACACCCAGGAGGTCGCCGACGAGGGCGAGCGCGGCGCGGGGGAGTCCGCGCGCATCGCTCCCGCTCCCTCGGGCCGCACCTGCGTGCAGGTGAAGGCGTCCGAGGAGGACGCGCTGGCCGTGCGCGCGAGCACCGAGCTCGCCTACACCTTCGCCTTCCGGCCCGCCGAGCCATGAGGCGCTCCGCGGCGCTCGCCCTGGCGCTCGCCCTGGCCGCGATGCTCGGGCCGAGGGCCGAGGCCCGCCCGGTCCGCGTCGGCCGCTTCGCGCGCATCCCCTACGGCGTCTCCGTCGCGCACCCCTGGCGCACCGGCCAGGGCGATCCCGCGCGCCGGGCGCGTTCGGCCTTCGAGGCGCCTGCGGAGCCGCCCCGGCGGCGTTGGCGCGAACGCGTCGGGGGCGGGCGCGTCTTCACCCCGTCCATCGCCGAGGACGGGACGATCTTCGTCGCGAGCCAGGCGGGCCTCGCCGCGGTCACCCCCGCGGGCGAGCTGAGCTGGGCCATCGAGCTCGGCCTCGTCGCCCACACGCCCTCGATCACCCCCGACGGCTCCATCGTGGCCGGCGCGAACCAGACGGACCTCGTCTTCGTGCGGGCCGGGCGGGTCGTACTCCGCACGCGCGTGGGCGGCGTCGTGCGGGGCTCGCCGCTCGTGCTGGCGGACGGGAGCGTGGTGGTCAGCGCCTGGGACCAGGCCGTGCATCGCTTCGACGCGGAGGGCCGCCGCCTCTTCCGCCGGCCGCTCAGGGCCAGCGTGCGCGGCGCGCCGGCGCTCGGGCCGGCGGGGCGCGTCTGGGTGCCCTCGGGGAGCGAGCTCCTCCAGCTCGACGCCGAGGGCGGCCGGCGCGAGAGCGTGGGCCTCGGCGCCGAGATCGTGAACGGCCCGGCCATCGGCGAGGACGGCCGGGCCTGGGTCGTGCTCGAGGACGGCACGCTCCATGCTGTGAGCCGCGACGGCCAGCCCATCCTCCGGACGCCCCTTGACATCCAGCCGAGCCCGGGGTCGAACCTGGCCATCGCGCGCGACGGCTCGCTCCGCGTCGCGAGCGCGAGCGGCGCGCTCGTGGCCATCGCTCCCGGGGGGAGCGTGCGCTGGCGCTACGAGGAAGGACGCATCGTCGGCGGCGTGACCGTCGACGCGGCGGGCGTCGCCCTCACCCGCGACCAGTCCGGCGCCGTGGTCGCCGTCGACGCGCAGGGCAGCCTTCGCTGGCGCCTGGCCATCGAGGGGCACGGCAGCGCGGCGCCGGTGCTCGGCGCGGACGGCACGCTCTACGTTCCGGAGGCCTCCGGCGCGCTCTCGGCCTGGCGCTGAGCTACACCACGCGCATGCGTGCGCTTCGCTTCGTCGAGGGGGAGGTCCGGGTCGAGGACCTCCCCATCCCCGAGCCAGAGCCCGGCGAGGTCCGCCTACGCCTCCGCCGCGGCGGCGTCTGCAACACGGACCTCGAGCTCGTCCGCGGCTACATGGGCTTCTCGGGGACGCTCGGGCACGAGCTCGTGGGCGAGGTCGAGGCGCTCGGGGAAGGCGCCGACGCGGGCTGGCTCGGCGCGCGCGTCTGCGTCGACATCAACTTCGCCTGCGGCGTCTGCGGGACCTGCACCGCCGGCGACCCGCACCATTGTCCGGAGCGGGGCGTGCTCGGCATCCTCGCCCGGGACGGCGCCTTCGCCGAGCGGCTCCTCGCCCCCCAGGCCAACCTCTTCCGCGTGCCCGACGCCGTGAGCGACGACGCGGCGGTCTTCGTCGAGCCCCTCGCCGCGGCCTTCGAGATCCTCGAGCAGGTCGAGGTCGGCGCCGCGAGCCGGGTGCTCGTCCTCGGCGACGGCAAGCTCGGGCTCCTCTGCGCCTTCGCCCTCGGCACGACGGGCTGCGCGCTGACGGTCGCGGGCCGACACGAGCGGAAGCTCGAGCTCGCCAAAGCCGCGGGCGCCGCGGTGACCCGCGACCTCGGCGAGGCGCGCGGCTTCGACGTCGTGGTCGAGGCCACGGGGCGCGAGGAAGGGCTCGCGGAGGCCCAGGACCGGGTCCGGCCCCGCGGCACCATCGTCCTGAAGAGCACCTTCGCGGGCACGCCGCGCGTCGACACGAACCGCCTGGTCATCGACGAGGTGCGCCTCGTCGGGAGCCGCTGCGGGCCCTTCGATCGCGCGCTGGCGGCGCTGGCGGCGGGGGAGGTCGACCCGACGCCCCTCGTCGACGCGCGCTTCCCCCTGGCCGAGGGCGTCCGGGCCATGGAGCGGGCGGCGACGCGCGGCACGCTCAAGGTCCTCCTCGACCCCTGACGCCGCGTCGGCGGGCGTGCGAGGCTCCCGCGCCATGCCCTTCGCCCCGCTCCCGTTCCTCCGCGGCCCGGCCATGAAGAACCGCTTCATGCTGGCGCCGCTCACCAATACGCAGAGCCACGACGACGGGACGCTCTCGGACGACGAGCGGAACTGGCTCGTCATGCGGGCCCGGGGCGGCTTCGGCGTCACGATGACCTGCGCGACCTACGTGCAGGACGACGGGAAGGGCTTCCCCGGCCAGCTTGGCATCGCGCACGACGCGCACCTCCCGGGGCTCACGCGCCTCGCCCGGGAGATCCGCGAGGCCGGGAGCCTCGGCCTCGTGCAGCTCTACCACGGGGGCATGCGCGCCCCGGCCGAGCTCATCGGCGGCGCGCCGCTCTGCCCGAGCCCGAACGAGCGGAAGGGCGCGCGCGGCATGAGCCTCGAGGAGGTGCACGCGCTCCGGGACGCCTTCGTCGCGGCCGCGCTCCGGGCCGAGCGCGCGGGCTTCGACGGGGTGGAGCTCCACGGCGCGCACGGCTATGTGCTGGCGCAGTTCCTCAGCCCGACGCTCAACCGGCGCGGGGACGCTTACGGCGGGGGCCTCGAGGGCCGCACGAGGCTCCTCCTCGAGATCCTCGACGAGGTGCGCGCGCAGTGCCGGAAGGACTTCATCGTGGGCGTGCGCCTGAGCGGCGAGCGCTTCGGGATCACCCTCGAGGAGATGCGCGCGCTGAGTGCGCGGCTCCTCGCGGACGCGCAGCTCGACTTCCTCGACCTCTCGCTCTGGGACGCCTTCAAGGAGCCGCACGAGGAGGCCCATCAAGGCCGGAGCCTGCTCGCGTACTTCACGGAGCTCGAGCGCGGCGACGTGCGCCTGGGCGTCGCCGGAAAGGTGATGAGCGCGGCGGACGTGCGCCGCGCCCTCGAGGCGGGCGTCGACTTCGTCACCCTGGGGCGCGCCGCGATCCTCCATCACGACTTCCCGGAGCGCATGCGCGCCGACGCGGACTTCACGCCGCGGCCGCTCCCGGTGTCCCGCGCGACGCTTCGGGAGGAGGGGCTCGGGGAGGCCTTCGTTCGCTACATGAGCGGCTGGGAAGGCTTCGTCGCGGACTAGACGCTCGCGACTTCTGTCGCGGACGTCAGCTGGAGGCGCCGCGGCGGCCGCGGCTTCCCGGGTCCTCGCGGCCGACCTCGTCGCCGGCGCGCATGCGCTCGGCCGTCGCGTTCGCCCACGCCGCGTAATCGCCGGCGCGGATGTGCTCCCGCGCGCGGCGGCATAGCTCCCCGTAGAAGTGCAGGTTGTGCTCGGTCAGCAGGCGGTGCCCGAGGAGCTCGTTCGCTTTCACGAGGTGCCGGAGGTAGGCGCGGCTGTAGGTGGTGCAGACCGGGCATTCGCACGCCGGGTCCAGGGGACCCGCGTCGGCCTTGTGCCGCGCCTGCCGGAGGTTCACGCGCCCGTGCCAGGTCAGAGCCTGGGCGTTCCGCGCGTGCCGCGTCGGGAGCACGCAATCGAAGAGATCCACGCCCGCGCCCATGGCCTCGAGGAGGTCGAAGGGCGTGCCGACGCCCATCACGTAGCGGGGCTTGTCCCGCGGGAGCTTCGGCGCGACGGCGTGGAAGAGCGCGTACATGACCTCGAGGGGCTCGCCCACGCTGAAGCCCCCGAGCGCGACGCCGTCGACGGGAAGAGCGGCGATCTCCTCGAGGTGGCGCAGCCGGAGATCCTCGAAGGCCGCGCCCTGCACGATGCCGAAGCGCGCCTGCCCCTCCGCCGCTTCGCAGGCGAGGCTCCGCTTCGCCCAGGCCGTCGTCAGTCGCATCGCGTGCTCGACCTCCGGGCGACCCGCGCCGCCCGGGGGGCAGACGTCGAGGACCATGGCCACGGTCGAGCGGAGGAGGCGCTGCACGCGCATGGACTCCTCGGGCGTGAGCCGCTTCTTCGCGCCGTCGAGGTGCGATTTGAAGGTCACCCCGTCCTCGTCGATCTTCCGGAGCTCGGCGAGGCTGAAGACCTGGTAGCCGCCGCTATCCGTCAGCAGCGCGTGCTCCCAGCCCATGAACGCCGGCACCCCGCCGAGGCCGTCGATGAGCTCGGCGCCGGGGCGGAGCCAGAGGTGGTAGGTGTTCGCGAGGATCATCCGCGCGCCCGTCGCCTCGACCTCGGCCGGCGTCAGCCCCTTCACCGTCGCGAGCGTCCCGACGGGCATGAAGACCGGCGTCTCCACGATCGCGCGCGGCGTCACGAAGCGCCCCGTGCGCGCGTCGCCGTCGCGGGCGGTCTCCTCGAAGGAGAAGCCGTCCGTGGGGAGCGCGCCGCCGAGCGGGAGCGCGCTCATCGGATGCCTCGGAGGAGCATGGCGTCCCCGTAGCTATAGAAGCGGTAGGCCTTCTGCACGGCCGCGGCGTAGGCCGCGCGGACGGGCGCTTCGCCCCCGAGCGCCATCACGAGCGCGAGCAGCGTCGAGCGCGGCAGGTGGAAGTTCGTGAGCAGGTCGTCGACCACGCGCGCCCGGTAGGGCGGCTTGATGAAGAGGCGCGTCCGGTCCTTCCCCGCCGCGACCCGGCCTTCGCCCGTCGCCCGGGCCTCGAGGGTGCGCACCACCGTCGTGCCCACGGCCAGCACGCGCCGCCCCTCCTCCCGCGCGGCGGCGATGGCCTCGGCCGTCGCCTCCGGCACGGCGATGCGCTCGGCATGCATGGGGTGGTCGTTCAGGTGCTCGACGCGCACGGGGCGGAACGTCCCGGGCCCGACGTGAAGCGTGACGCTCGCGAAGCGATGGCCCGCCTCCTCCATGGCGGCGACGAGCTCGGGCGTGAAGTGGAGCCCCGCCGTGGGCGCCGCGACCGCGCCCTCCTCGCGCGCGAAGATGGTCTGGTAGCGCTCCCGGTCCTCGGGCCCCGCCGCGCGCCGGACGTAAGGCGGGAGCGGCATTTCGCCGAGGCGCTCGAGCACGTCCGCGAGCTCGCCCTCGGCCGCGAGCCGAACCTCCCGCGTCCCGTCCGGCCGGCGCTCGCCGACCTCCGCCTCGAGGAGCGGCGCCTCCGCGTCCGGAAAAAAGAGCCGCTGCCCCGCCGGAAGACCCTTGTTGCTCCGGCCGAGCGCCGCCCAGCGCTCGCGCGCCCCGTCCACGCCCAGGCGCTCGACCAGGAGGAGCTCCGCCGCGCCGCCGCTCGCCTTTCGGCCGTGGAGCCGCGCCGGCCGCACGCGCGTGTCGTTCACTACGACGAGCGCCGGCGCGAGCAGCCGGGGCAGGTCCCGCACCCCCGCGTGCCCGGCGACGCCGCGCCCCGCGTCGACCGCGAGCAGCCGCGCCGCGTCCCGGCGCGCCGTCGG
>JBCDGX010000322.1:0-6794 GCA_038750805.1 Myxococcota bacterium | reverse complement strand
CGGCTCCGGCGGCGCCTCGATGTCCTCCTTCGCCGGGAGATGCGCCGCGATGGCCTCCTCGAGGTCCCCCACGCCGCGGCCGTGGAGCGCGCTCACGGGCAGCAGCCGCTCCACGCCGAGCTCGTAGAGGCCTGTGGCCTCCATGGCCCGGCGCTGCGAGTCGGCCTTGTTGGCGACGAAGATCACCGGCTTGTCGGCTTCGCGGAGGAGCTGCACGGCTTCGACGTCGGCGCTCGTCGGCTCCATGGACCCATCGAGCACACACACCACGAGCGCGCATTCCTCGAGGGCGAGGCGGAGGTGCTGGCTGATGCCCTCCTTCATCGGGTCCTCGGCCTCCGGGTCGAAGCCGCCGGTGTCGATGAGCACGTAGGGCTTTCCGTAGGCCATCGCGTCGGCGTAGTGCCGGTCCCGGGTCACGCCGGGCACGTCCTCGACGATGGCGATGCGCTGGCGCGCGAGGCGGTTGAAGAGCGTGCTCTTGCCCACGTTGGGGCGCCCGACGATGGCCACCATCGGTCGGGCGCCGCCGCCGCCGACGGGGACGCGCGCATCGCGCCTCGCGCGCTTCTTGCTCACGGCTCCTCCGCGTCGGCGGCGAGGCTCTTCGCGCGCCGGGGGTCGGCCGTCCATCCGGCCTCGACCTTCACGAAGAGCTCCAGGTGCACGGGGCGCTCGAGGAGCCCCTGAATGGCCTGCCGCGCTTCGATGCCGATGGTCTTGATGCGCTGTCCGCCCTTGCCGATGACGATGCCCTTGTGGCTGTCCTTCTCGACGATGACCGCCGCGTGGATGCGGGCGCGGCCCTCCTCGTTCGTGAAGGACTCGACGACCACGGCGGCGCCGTAGGGGACCTCGGCGCGGGTGTGCCGGATCACCGCCTCCCGCACGAGCTCGGCCACGAAGAAGCGCTCGGGCCGGTCCGTGAGGTAGTCCATGTCCTCGTAGAGCAGGCCCTCGGGCAGGTGCGCGCGGATCTCGCGGACGAGCACGTCGGTGTTCGTGCCCCGCGTCGCGCTGATGGGTACCGAGCCCGCGAAGCTCCGGAGCGCGTGGTAGCGCTCGAGGAAAGGCAGGAGCAGACGCTTGTCCTGGAGCCGGTCGACCTTGTTCACCACGAGGAGCACCGGCGCCGTCACTTCCTCGAGGGCCTCGAGGACGGGGCGGTCGGCGTCGCGCACTTCGAGGTTGGGCGCGCGCGGGCTCCGGTCGCTCGGAGCCTCGGTCAGAAAGAGCACCACGTCCGTGGCCTCGAGGGCGAGGCGCGCCTGGTCGACGAGCACCTGGTGAAGGGCCGTGCGCGGCCGGGCGAGGCCCGGCGTGTCGACGAAGGCGATCTGCGTCGGGGGCTCGGCCTCGGCGTAGACCCCGAGGATGGCCGAGCGGGTGGTCCCTGGCCGCGGCGTGGCGATCACCAGCTTCTGCCCGAGGAGGCGGTTGAGGAGCGTCGATTTTCCGACGTTCGGGCGGCCCACGATCGCGCAGCGCCCGGCACGAGGTGCCGCGTCTCCCGCGCTGACCTGCTCTTCGACCTCCGCTTCGCTCACTCGGCCTCTCCGAAGCGCGAGAGCTTAGCCGGCGCCGACGCCCCGTCGAGGCGCCGGCGTCGCCCTTGACGGGGACGCGCGGGCAGCGAACGCTCGGGAGCGGCTCGGCGGGGTGCCTTCGCACCCGAGCGCCCAGCCCTGGAGCGTCGCCACACCATGGGCCCCGGCTCGATTCTCCTCGCCCTCGCCGCCTTCCTCATGATGGTCGGCGGCATCTTCCTCACGCTGGTGCCGGTGCTCGGCTCGGTGATGAGCTTCGGCGCGCCGGTGGTGGCCCTGGCGGGGCTGATCGTCGGGGGCATGGGCTACAGCCGGGCGCGCCGCGAGGGCGTCGAGGGGGGGCCGGCCATCGTGGGCATGGTGCTGAGCGGCACAGCCTTCCTGCTCTCGCTCGTGTTCGCCGTGTTCTGCGGCACCTGCAACGCCTGCCTCACGGCGGGCACGATCCAGGGGCCTGGCGCGCAGCCCTTCTGGCTGGACGCCGGGACGCGCCTCGGACCGGCGCCGGTGGTCCCGCGGGCCCCGCTGCCCGGGGCGCCGGGGGCCAGCGCGGTACCCGATCCCGGCGGGACCGCGGCTCCGAACCCCGCACCGGTCCCCGATCCCGGCGGGTCCGCCGCGGGGACGCTTCCCCCGCCGATCCCCGCGCCCGTGGCCCCGGCCGACCCCTCGGCGCCGCCGCCAGCGTTCCCGCCTCCGCCGGTGCCCGTTCCGGGCGGCGGCGGTTCCTGATGCACCCGATCCTCACGGTCCTCGAGCTCGGAGGCCTCTCCCGGCCCATCGGCACCTACGGCGTCCTCATCGCGCTCGGCCTCGTCGTCTCCGCCGCGCTGACCGCCCGGGCGGCGGCGCGGGCCCGGGAGGACGTCGGCGCGGCCGTGGCGTGCGTGGGCTTCATGGTCGCCGGAGGGCTCTCGGGAGCCTTCCTCTTGAACGCGTTGGTCGAGGGGGTCTCTTCCGGGGACCCGCTACGCGGCCTCACGACGAGCCCGGGGCTGGTGTTCTACGGCGGGCCCATCGGCGGATTCCTGGCCGGCTGGCTGACGGCCCGGCCGCTCGGCGTGCCTTTCTTCAAGATCACGGACCTCGTCGTGCCGGCGCTGCCCGCCGCGCATGCCGTCGGGCGCATGGGCTGCTTCTTCGGCGGCTGCTGCCACGGCTCGCTCTACGAAGGGCCGCTCGCCGTCTCCTACCCGGACCATCCCTTCGTGAGCGCGGCCCTTCGCCACCCGACGCCGCTTTATGAGGCGGGCCTCCTCCTGGCGCTCGCCTTCGTCCTCGCCCTTCTCCCGGTACGGGCGGCGGGCAGCGGGCGCCGCCTCGGGATCTACGCCGCGGCCTACGCGGTGATCCGCGCGATCACCGAGCTCTTCCGCGGCGACGCCGTGCGCGGCGTCTGGCTGGGCGGTGCGGTCTCGACCTCGCAGCTCATCAGCGTCGGCATCCTGGCCTTCGGTGTGGCGCTCATCGTGCGCGCCGGGCGGCCCTCCGCGGCGGTGGCGTGAAGCGCGCGGCCCTAGCGCTCGCGCTGGCCCTCGCCTTCGGGGCGCTCCAGCCGCCGGCGCGCGCGGAGACGCATCTGGCGCTCGAGCCACCGCGGCGCATCTGGCTGGCCCGTGGGAGCTTCGTTCGGGGGGCCACGGACGCCGCGATCGACGCGGCCGTGGACCGCTGCCAGCGGCGCTCGCCACGAAGCCGTTGGGGGCCCTGCTCGCGACGGGTGTTCGGCCTCGAGGGACCGCCGCGGCGCATCGTGGTCTCGGCCTACGGCATCGACCGCACGGAGGTCACCCAGGCGGCCTGGGATCGCTGCGTGCGCGCCGGGGCCTGCGTCCCCTCCCGCACGCCCGCGGCGGCGCCTGGCCTCGCCGGCCCGCGCCTCCCCGTGACGGGGATCACCAGCCACGAGGCCGCGGCCTTCTGCCGCTTCGCCGGCGGGCGCCTCCCCACCGAGGCCGAGTGGGAGCGCGCGGCGCGCGGGCCCGGTGGCCGCGCCTATCCCTGGGGCGAGCTCTTCAACGACCGCCTCGCCAACCACGGGGACGGCACCGGCCGCGGGGCCATCGACGGCTTCTCGCGCGCCGCGCCGGTCGGGAGCTTCCCCCAGGCCGCGAGCCCCCACGGGCTCCTCGACGCGGCCGGGAACGTCTGGGAGTGGGTGGCCGATCGCTACGCCGAGGGGTCCTACGCGCGCGGCCCGAGCGTCGACCCGCGGGGGCCCGCGACCGGCGGCGGGCAATTGATCCGCGGCGGCTCCTGGCGCGAGAGCGCCGAGCGCCTCCGCGTCACGCATCGCGTCCCGATCCCCGCCGGCGACCACCTCCCGGACCTTGGCTTTCGCTGTGCCTACGACGCGCCGCCGGCCGGGTGGCCCGGCGCACGCGCGACGCCACGGAGATGACCCGCGGTCGCCGGGGCCGTATGATCGACGGGCTTTGAAGGTCTGCCCCGCCTGCGGCACCGCCTTTCCCGACACGACGGAGATCTGTCCACACGATGGGACCACTTTGCGGCAGCTGAAGGACCCGCTCGTCGGGAAGACCGTTGGGGGGCGCTACCGGCTGATCTCGCGCCTCGGCGCCGGCGGCATGTCGAGCGTCTACCTGGCGCGGCACGTGATGATCGACCGGCTCGTCGCCGTGAAGACGCTGCGCCGGGACCTGGCGCAGGACCCCGTGCAGCGCGATCGCTTCATCCGCGAGGCCCGCGCCGTGAACCGGATCAACCACGACAACATCGTGGAGATCACGGACTTCGGCGAGACCGACGATGGGCTCGTCTACCTCGTCATGGAGTACGTGCCCGGCGAGCCGCTCCTCAAGGCGCTCGACGAGGCTCCCTTCCCGCCGGCGCGGGCGATCCACATCGCCGAGCAGATCGGCCGTGCGCTCGGGCGCGCGCATCAGATGGGGGTCGTGCACCGAGACCTGAAGCCGGAGAACGTGGTCCTCGTCGCCCGGAAGAGCGGCAAGGACTTCGTGAAGATCCTGGACTTCGGCATCGCGAAGATCCTGGACGCGCCCTCGCTCACGGGCTCCCAGCAGATCTTCGGCACGCCGGGCTACATCGCGCCCGAGTACATCCAGTCGACCACCATCGATGGGCGCGCGGACATCTACTCGCTCGGGGTGATCCTCTACGAGATGGTCACGGGGGCGCTGCCCTTCGACTACGAGTACCCCGGCGACCTCCTCGTGAAGCACGTGACGGATCCGCCGATCCCTCCGCGGCAGCGCTTCGCCTCGGTCGAGGAGCCCCTCGAGGCCTTCATCCTCCGCTGCCTCGAGAAGGAGCCGGAGAACCGCTTTCGCGACGCCTACCACTTCGTCGACGAGCTGAAGGCGGCGCAGGAACGTCTCGGCGGGGCGTCGAGCTGGGGCGGCATGAACGCCACCGAGTCCGCGGACTCGGCGGCGCCCACGCCCGTGGTCGACCCGGACGACTCCGCCGCGCTCCTCCGGCGCACGCGCCCCGAGGGTGAGCCCCGCGAGCCCTTTGAGGGGGAGGTCACGGCGAAGGAGACGCCCACGATCCGCGAGTCCGGCGTCGCGCTGGCGGGCTTCCTCGAAGGCGAGCGGCCGGACATCCCCGAGCCGCCCAGCGAGCTCGCGTCGGTCTCGGAAGAGCTCGCGCTGCAGATCGCGACGCCGGACGTGGCGCCGGTCGTGACGACGGAGAGCGACGAGGTGCTCGGCCTGGTCGGCGTGGTGCGCTGGCGCGACCGCTTCGACGCCCTGGCCGCGGCCATCCAGAGCCTCGGCGACGAGGGCATCGGGCTTCCCGACGAGGTCGGCGACGACCTGGCGCTCTCCGCCGAGACCCTGCGCTCGCTCGAGGGGGCCGTCGCCGAGGCGGAGAACCAGCAGGAGCACCTCGAGATCCTCGACGACCAGAGCCGCGGGCTCCGGGTGACCCTCGGGCAGGCCATCGACGACGTCGGCCAGGACCTCTCCAAGGCGCGCCGCGCCCTCGAAGGGGTGACCTCGCGCCGCGACGGTCTCCGGGCGCGGCACGCGACCATGGCCGCGGAGGTGCGCGCGGGGCAGGCGTCCGAGGGCCCGGCCGACGCTCTCCTCTGGGAGCTCGCCACCGTCGACCAGGAGGTCGGGCGTCAGGTGGCGGCCTGCCAGGTGCTCGACGAGCGCATGGACGAGCTTCGGCAGAAGCTCGAGGAGGGGACCGAGAGCCTCGGCGACCAGGCCGCGGTGCTCGTCGCGGAGATGGACTCGACGATGGTCCGGGTGGATGCGCTCGCCGAGGCCATGCGCGTCCCCCTCGACCGGCTCGAGGGCTTCGTGCGTGACGCCTGGGAGCGCCTCGACGGGCCGAGCGCCGACGAGGAGCCGGCTCCCTCGCGGGGCTGAGGGCCCCAAAGGCCCGAAAAAACGTCCCCTCGGCGCTGCCCCCGTGTGTTCGCCGGACCGTCACGCAGGGGCCGCCTCGTTCGGTTGACGCCCTCGCGGGGGGCGCCGTAGGTTCCCGGCGATTTGGGGGGCTTTTCCCCTCTCAGCGTCCCGGAGCACCCATGCGCCCGACCCGCTCGCGCCGCGCCGTTGCCGCGCTCATCGCCCTCGGCCTGCTGGCCGCGCTGGGGCCCTTCTCGGCTGCCTTCGCGCAGGCGGAGGGGGAGGCCGCGCCCGCCCCCACGGAGGAGACGACGGCCGAGGAGGCGCCTCCGGCCGAGGAGGCGGCCCCCGAGCCGGAGCCGGAGCCGGAGCCGGAGCTCACGCAGGAGGAGCGCACCGAGCTCGCCCGCGAGGCCTACGGGCGTGGCGTGCAGCTCTTTCAGGACGAGCTCTACGCCGAGGCCGCCGCCGCCTTCGACGAGGCCTACGGCTACGTCCCTCTTCCCCTCGTGCTGCGCCCGCTCGCCGAGGCGCACGAGCGCGCGGGAGACGTGGATGGTGCGGTGCTCGCCCTCGAGCGCTTCCTCGACCACGACCACCCGGATCTGAGCGACGAGGCGCGCGCCGAGCTCGTGGCCAAGCTCGCCGAGCTCAAGACCAACCCCGGCTTCCTCGACGTCTACGTCGAGCCCGAGGGCGCGTCGATCACCATCGACGGCGAGGCGCGTGAGGACGTGGCCCCGACCCGCCTCGAGCTGCCCGCAGGCGAGCACGTCGTCGTCGTCGACGCCGAGGGCTACCTCCCCTCCGAGCGCATGGTGCGTGTGCCCTACGGTGGCTATGCGCGCGTCGAGATCGCGATGGAGGCCGAGCCCGAGCCGGAGCCCGAGCCGGTCGAGAT
>JBCDGX010000321.1:0-6805 GCA_038750805.1 Myxococcota bacterium | reverse complement strand
GCTTCCCGAGGCTCCCGGACGCCGGGCGCTACGCGCGGCTCCGGCAGGCGCACGCAGGATGGCTCCTCACCTCCTACACCCGCCTCGAGGCCGGGGCCGCCGCGGCGGGGCCTGCGACGGATGGCGCGGACCGGGAGCACGCCGCGGAGACCCATACGGCGCCTGCGACGCTGGTCCTCGGCGAGGCGACGCTGCCCCCGGAGGACCCGGCCCGGCGCCTCCCGGGCGGCGCATCGATGGGCATCTTCCTCCACGAGGTCCTCGAGGAGCTCCCGCTCGAGGAGCTCGCCGAGGAGGACCCCTCGCGCTGGGCCGCCGGCGCGGAGACGCGGCGGCTCCTCCTCGGGCGCGCGCGGCGAAACGGGATCCCCGACGACGCGCTGGGCGACGCGGCGGCGCTGCTCCACCGGGCGCTCCGCCAGCCCCAGCGGCACGGTCCCCTCGCGCTCCCCCGGGGCTTTGCGGGGCTCGGGCCCGCCCGCGTGGCCGAAATGCGCTTTCACTTCCCGCTGCCGGAGCCCGGCCAGCCGGCGCTCGGCGAGGCCCTGCCGGCGGCGCGGGAGCGCCCCTTCGAAATCGGCCGCGGCGTGCTCCGCGGCGTCATCGACCTGGTCTTCGAGCACGAGGGGCGGACCTACGTGCTCGACTGGAAGAGCGATCGCGTGCCTCTCGAGGCCGCGGCACTCGAGGCGCACGTCGCCGCGCACTATGGGCTGCAGGCGAAGCTCTACACCCTCGGGGTCATCCGGCACCTCGGGCTCCGGGAGCGCGCGCGCTACGAGGCCGAGTTCGGAGGCCTCCTCTATGCGTTCCTCCGCGCCATGCACGCGCCGGACGCCGGCGTGGTGCATCAGCTCCCGAGCTGGGACGAGGTCCTCGCCTGGGAGGAGGAGCTGCGGAGCGCGGACCGTCCCTTCGGGTACGCGCTGCGCCGCGAGGAGGCGCGGGCATGAGCGAGCGCCGCCGCCGGCCCGCGCCGGGCCTCGACCCCGCCGGCGCCGCGCGCCTCGCGGTGGAGGGGGAGGCCCGCATCCCCGCCGAGCTTCGCGCCGCCGCCGAGACCCTCGAGATCGATCTCGGCGAGGTGGCCCTCGGGGCCGAGCTCGCGGCCTGGCAGGGCCTCCGGGGCGAAGAGCGCGAGGCCTTCGTGGCGATCGTGACGGCGCTTCGCCTCGCGGCGTCCCGCGGGTCGACGCGCCTCCCCCTCGAGGGCGCGTCCCTCGCTGGCGCGCTCGAGGAGCTCGGCCAGGGCGCGGCGGGGGTGGCTGCGGCGATGGCGCTCGCGGCGCGCCTCGTGGAGCTGCGGGAGGTCGCCGGGCCCCCGGAGGCCGGCCGCCCCCTGGTCGTCGCCGGGGGATACCTCTACGCCGGGCGCGCCTTCGTGCTGGAGGGGCGCGTGGGCGCGCGCGTCGCGGCCCTGGCCTCGGCGCCGGCGGAGGGCACGAACGTCGCCCCGGCACTGGAGGACGTGTGGGCGCGGCCGCCGGCCTTCCGCGGGACCGAGCTCCGGCCGAGCGAGGAGCAGCAGGCGGCGGTGGCGGCGGCCTGCGCGCGGCGCCTGACGGTGATCAGCGGTGGCCCCGGCACGGGCAAGACGACCATCGTGGTCAGCGTGCTCCGCGCGCTGGTGTGCCTCGGGGTCGAGCCGGAGGACGTCGCCCTCGCGGCGCCGACGGGGAAGGCCGCGGATCGCATGCGTCGCGCCATCGAGGCCGGGCTCGCGGCCGTCCCCTCTCCGGAGCCGGCGGACCGGGATCTCGCCGCGCACCTCCCGGAAGCGCAGACGCTTCATCGCCTCCTCGGCTGGTCCCCGGGGCTCGGTCGCTTCCGGCATCACGAGGGGAGCCCGCTTCGCCAGCGCGTCGTCGTCGTGGACGAGGGCTCCATGGTCGACCTGGCCATGTTCGACCGGCTCCTTCGCGCGCTCGGCCCGGAGGCGCGGCTGGTCGTCCTCGGCGACGCGGATCAGCTCCCGAGCGTCGACGCGGGCGCCGTCTTCCGCGACCTGCGGTCCGTGCTCTCCGAGCGCCTCCCCGCTACGGCACCCGCGCTGAGCCGGAGCTACCGCATGGACCCGAGGGATCCCGACGGGCGCCACGTGCTCCTCGCCGCCCGCGCGATGAACGCGGGCGACGCCGACCTTCTCCTCGGTGAGGGGGAGGCCGCGCTTCGCCGGGTGGCGCCCCCGGCCGCCCGCTTCGCCGGCGCCGAGCATGTGAGCGCCGCGAGCGGCGCCGAGCGCCTCGCCCTCCTCGCCCGCTGGGAGCGCGAGCGCGTCGTCCCGCCCCCCGAGCTCACGCGCCTCGAGGTCTCGAGCCAGGGCGGGCAGGTGGACCCGGCGTCGGAGCCGGCGCTCCGGGCGCTCTTCGCCCACGTCGAGGCGTCCCGCATCCTCTGCGTGACGCGCGGGCGTCCCACGGGGACCGGCGCGCTGAACGAGCTCTTCCATCAGCGCGCGGCCGCGCGGGCCGGCGTGCAGCCGGGGCGCTGGCTTTTCGGCGAGCCCGTGCTCGTGCAGCGCAACGACTACGAGCGAGGCCTCTTCAACGGCGATCAGGGCGTGGTGCTCGGGGTCCGGGAGCCCGGCCAGCACCGGCGACGCGCGGCGGTCTTCCGGCGCGGCGACGGCTTCGTCGCCTTCCCCCTCGGGCCCCTCTTCGCGCAGCTCGAGCTCGCGTACGCGGTCACGGTGCACAAGGCGCAGGGGAGCGAGCACGATGCGGTGCTGGTGGTGCTGCCCGATGCGCCGCTGCCACTGCTCTCCCGGGAGCTCCTCTACACCGGCCTCACGCGGGCCCGCCGGGGGGCGCTCGTGATGGGGCCCGAGGCGCTGCTCCGCGAGGGCGTGCGGCGCCGGGCGACGCGCTCGAGTGGCCTCGCCGCCGCCGTCGCCGCTCAGCTCGGATCGTCCGCCGGCGCGTAGGCCGGGCAGCTCAGCATGGGCAGGGGCGGGTACTTCGGCCGGCTCGGCGCGCGGCAGAGATAGAATGTAGAGCCCTTCGCGCTCGTCACGACGCGCACCTGCCGGCACCGGACGCAGAGGCCCACCGTTCGCTCGCGGGAAGGGTTCGCGCTCACGTCGCCCCTTTGGGGGAAGCGTGCCCCCACGTCCAGGGCTCGGGACGGGAGAATTCGCCGAAAGGGCCGCGATCCCCGACCTTTCATGCGCCTCGTTCGCTGCGCCGCGTCATGGCGGGGCGTCGCGGGGTTGCGTAACGTATCCGTCGCGTTTCCGGAGGTCTCATGTCGCTTGCTTTCATGCCGCCGCGCCTTCCCTCGGTGCTCATCGCCTGCGCCCTGCTCGGTGCGTGCGGAAAGACCGTCACGGCGGAGGGGGACGGCGGCCTCGACGGGGGCGTGACCTTCGACGACGCCTTCGTGCGCGAGGACGGCGCCATCCCGCCGGTCGACGTGCCCAACGCCGTGGACCTCGAGACGACGGCCGGCGCGGAGGTCCGGGCGGGCGACGTGATCATGCTCGACTGCGTGATCCTCGACGAGGCGGGCGAGGTCTTCAGCTCGGCCGGTCGCACGCCGAGCTATCGCGTGGTGCCCGAGGACGCGGCCGTCTTCGAGGACGGTCAGCTCATCGCCCGGCGGGCGGGCACCGTGCAGGTGAGCTGCTCCATCGCGAGCCTGATGCTCACCGACGAGACGCCGGCGGAGGTGACGATCCTCCCCGGGGCTCCGGCGGAGCTGCTCACCTCCCTCGACCGGCGCTCGATCGTGGCCGGCGAGTCCGTGAGCGCGCGCTGCGACGCCATCGACGCCTTCGGCAACGCGACGGTCGCCGAGGGCGCCACGCTCGCTCTCGAGCCGAGCGGGGAGGGCGTGAGCCTGGAGGGGCTCTCCGCCACCCTCACGCGTGCCGGCCTCTACGACGCGCGCTGCAGCCTCTCCGGCGCGACGAGCGACGCCGTGCGCCTCGAGGTGCTCCCGGGCCTTCCCGCGGACCTTCGCCTGGCGCGCGTTCCCGAGCAGCCGGTCTACGGTCTCGGGCAGGTGATCGGGCTCTCGGCGCTCGTCGTGGACGCCTTCGGCAACCGCGTGCGCGGCGCGCCCCTCTCTTTCGAGGCGCCCGTGGAGGCCGGGGGCGTCGGCACGGGGCGCTACCGCTTCGGCGTCGAGGGCACCTTCGAGCTCGCCGTCGCCGTGGACGGACCCACGGAGGGCGACGCGCCGCTCCGGGCGACGGCGACGGTGACCATCAACGGCGCGGGCCCGGCGATTCGCTGTGATGCTCCCCTCGACGGCGCCTTCGTCGACGCGACGCCGGGGACGGAGATCGTCGTGAGCGGCACGGTGGCCGACGCCGCGGGCGTCGCGAGCGTGAGCGTGGGCGGCGAGCCGGTCCCGCTCCTCCCCGAGGGGCGCTTCGAGGCGCCCCATACCGTGGCGTACGGGATCAACTTCGTGGACGTCGTGAGCGTGGACGGGCTCGGCGTGGAGTCCTCCGAGACCTGCTCCTTCCTCGCGACCGATCGCTGGGAGCCCGAGGACGCGATCCTCGACGACACGCTCAGCCTCGCGCTCCGGCAGGACGCCATCGACGACTTCGATCGCTCCGGCCCCGTCGATTCCCTCGGCGATCTCCTCGCCCTCCTGCTCAACGGGAGTGAGCTGGCGGCGTCCCTCGACGGGGCGCTCACGGCCGCCAACCCGCTCAAGCCGCGGAGCTGCGACGCCTCGGTGTTCGGCATCTGCGTCTTCCGCTCGCGCATCGACTATCGGCCGGGCACGGCGCGCCTCGCCGGGCCCAACACGACCGAGCTCCGGCTGGTCCCGGGTGGCCTCCAGGCGAGCGTCGACCTTCGGAACCTCTCGCTCGGGCTCGCCACGAGCGGCACGATCAGCTCGAACGGGACCATCGGATTCTCCCGCGCCCGGGCCAGCGTGACCTTCGACGTCTCCGTCGAGGCGGGCAGCCCGAGCGTGCGCGTCCGGAGCGTGGACTCCGTCGACGTCAGCGGGCTCTCGACGAGCTTCAGCGGGGTTGGCGGCTTCCTCATCGACCTGATCGTCGGCATCGCCCGCGGGGCCATCGAGGGGCTCGTCGAGGACCTGCTCCGCGGCTTCGTCGGCGACACCTTCAACGGCGTCCTCGACGGCCTCCTCTCGGGCCTCGACCTCTCGGATTTGACGAGCTTCGCGCTGCCGCGCCTCGACGGCTCGGGCACCATCGACGCGGGGCTCGGCATTCGCTTCACCTCCGCGGACACGACCACGGAGCGGCTCCTCCTCGGCATCGGGACACGCGTCTCGGCCACGCCGGTGGTCGCCCGCCCGGCGCTCGGCGTGCCCCTGCCGCCGCCACCCGGCGCATCGCTCCTCCTCGACCCGACGGGGACCTCGCCCACCGCCGCGGCGATCCACGTCGGCTTCCTCACCCAGCTCCTCTTCTCGCTCTGGCGGGGCGGCCTCCTCGACGCGACGCTCGGCGCCGAGGCGCTCGGTGGAGGAGCCGCCGGCGACCTCGAGGCGGACATCGACGGGGCCCTTCCGCTGGTCGCCGAGGCCCGGGACGATGGGAGCCTGCGCGTCCACGTGGGTGCGCTGCGGGTCGGGCTCGCGCTCCCGGGGCTTTTCGACGAGCCCATCGAGCTGAGCGTGGGCGCGAAGCTGGGCACGAGCCTCGCCGTGGTCGATGGGGACCTCGAGTTCGGCGACATCGGCATCGAGGAGCTCGCCTTCACGGCCGAGGGCGTGAGCCTCGACGCGCGCTCGCGGGAGCTGGTCGAGAGCCTGCTCGCCGACCTCCTCGAGGCGCTGGTCGGGACCGCGCTGAACGACGCGCTCCCGAGCGTTCCGGTGCCGACGGTGACGCTGCCGCCGACGCTCGCCGGGCTCGGGCTGCCCGCGGGCATCGAGCTCGGGCTGGTCGACCCCTCGCTCACCACGGAGGCACCGCACCTGGTGCTTCGCGGCGGCTTCGGGGCGCTCTGATGGGTTCGGACGGGAGAAGGTCGGTCATGACGATGGACGCGACGATGCGGCTGCGCTGGGCGCCGCTCCTGGCGCTGCTCCTGGCGTGCGGGGGCGGCTCGACGGATGCCGGGGGAGGCGATGGCGGCGCGAGCGGGGACATGGGACCCGGCTCCGTGCTCGACGGCCCGCTCCCGAACGCGCTCGAGGTGCGCGTCGAGCCGGCGCGCGCCTTCTACCGGACGGGGCAGCAAGTGCGCCTGGTCGCCGAGGTGCTCGACGCCGAGGGCAACGTGCTCGAGGGCGTCCCGCTGGCGTTCGCGGGCGACCCGGCGGAAGCGGCCGCGCCCGACGCTGGCGAGGCGGGGCTCTTCACGCTGACCGACGAGGGCTCGCTCCGCCTCGAGGCATGCACCGTCGAGCTCGTCTTCATGGGCGAGCCGCTCTGCGACTTCGCGCGCGTGCTCGTCGACGACGGCAGCCCGAACCTCGAGGTCAGCGCGCCGCGTCCCGGCGAGGAGCTCGGCGGCGGGGAAGCCACGGCCATCGAGGTCCGCGGGAGCGTCGCCGACATGAGCGGCATGGCCGCCGTGCTCGTGAACGGGGTCCTGGCCGAGGTCGACGCGATGGGCGCCTTCCGCGTCGACGTCCCGCCGCGCGCCGGGGTGAACCACCTCGAGGTCGTGGCCACGGACGGCGTGTCCGACGCGGCGACGGTCGAGATGGACGTGCTCTGGGCCGAGTCCTACCTGCCGGCGACGCGGGAGGGAGCCCCGTCCGTGACGCTCCCGGACGCGCTCGTGCTCCAGCTCGGCCAGGGGTTCTTCGACGACGGGCAGCCGCTCGACGCCGACGCCGATCCCCTCGTCACCCAGGACCTCGC
>JBCDGX010000320.1:0-6817 GCA_038750805.1 Myxococcota bacterium | reverse complement strand
CGCCGCGCATGCGGGCGACGAGGAGAGCGCCCTCGAGGAGCTGCGCCTCTTCCTCTCCGAGAGCCTCTCCTTCGCGCCCGCCTGGCAGGTCAGCCGACATGCCCTCGCGGCGGAGGCCGAGCCCCTCCAGGTGCTCGTGCCGCTGCCCGGCCTCGAGGGCGAGCCGCCCCCCACGCGCCCCGCCCAGCGGCCCCGCTTGAGCGTACCGGCGGTGCTGCTCCCGCCGCCGATGGGCGAAGGGCGCCGGGCGCGCTGGGCCATCGTCCCGCGCCTCCGGCAGACGGTCTTCCTCGACCGGGACGACGAGGTCCTGCCCACCCTCGAACGCGAGATCGCTCGGCTGATCGACGCGGAGAGCTACGACGCGGCAGAGCGGCTCGCGCTGCTTCCGGGCGTCTCCTGGCGCCTGGTGCCCATGGAGCTCCAGGTGAAGCGCAGCGGCCCGCTGGACGGCCTCACGGCGGGGCTGCGCGGGCGCCTCGAGAAGGCCACGCGGGCGAAGGCGGCGCTCGAGGTGCTCTCGGACGTGGCGCGACCGCTCCACGCGACCCACGCCATCGCCCAGGCGCCGCAGACCGTGGGCCGGGACGACGAGCTGGCGCTCCTCCGCGACCTGCTCGCCGGGGACGCGCGGCGCTCGGTGCTCCTCGTTGGTCCCGAAGGCTCGGGGAAGAGCGCGCTGGTTCAGCAATGGGTGCGCGAGCACTCCTACGGCGTCGAGCTGCGCGTGGACGGCCCGACCCCGGGCAAGCGCCTCGCCTACCAGACGAGCGGCGCCCAGCTCATCGCGGGCATGAGCTTGCTCGGGCAATGGCAGGCACGGGTCGAGCGGGTCGTCCTGGCCGCGGAGACCCTCGACGCAGTCCTCTACTTCGACGACCTCGGGGACCTCTTCGACGCGCGCTCCGGAGACGCGCACGTCGACCTGCCCGGGG
Organism: Myxococcota bacterium; assembly: GCA_038750805.1. Taxonomy (GTDB): domain Bacteria; phylum Myxococcota_A; class Polyangia; order Polyangiales; family Houyiibacteriaceae; genus CALCTH01. Next base: position 5,882 of record JBCDGX010000320.1, on the reverse strand, counting down.
CCTTCAAGCCCGCCCTCGAGCAGGGACGCCTCCGCATGGTCGCGGAGCTGACGCCGGAGGCCCACGACCGCCTCGCGGCCCGCCACGAGGGCTTTTTCGCGTGCTTCACGGTGATCGGCCTCGAGGGCCAGGACCGGAAGGCAGCCCACGCCGTGCTCGACGCGCGCGCGGCGCACGCGAAGGAGCACGAGCCCGAGCGACCGCGGGTCACGGACGAGGGACGGCGCGCGCTCCTCCACCTGGCGGAGCGCTACCTCGCGGACGCGGCCTTCCCGGGCAAGGCCGCCCGGCTCTACGAGGAGCTCCGGGACGCGGCGGACCGGCCCGGTCACGGCATCGAAGGGGACCTCGGACCCGCCGCCGTGGTGCGGCTCTTCAGCCTCCAGACGGGCATCCCGGAGCTCCTCCTGCGCGACGACCGGGCCCTCGACGCGGCCCACGTCGCCGAGGTGCTGGGGCGCCGGGTGGTCGGCCAGCGCGCCGCCGTGCGCGCCGTGGCAGAGACCCTCGCGGTCGTGAAGGCGGCGCTTCAGCCGGCGGACAAACCCCTCGCCACCTTCCTCTTCGCCGGCCCGACGGGGGTCGGAAAAACCGAGCTCGCGCGCGCCCTGGCCGGCTTTCTCTACGGCGACGAGCAGCGCCTGCTGCGCTTCGACATGAGCGAGCTGGCGGACCCCTGGGCCGTGCAGCGGCTCGTGAGCGGCGCCGGGGGCGAGCGCGGCGAAGGGCTCCTCACCCGGCGCGTGCGCCAGCAGCCCTTCGCCGTCCTGCTCTTCGACGAGGTCGAGAAGGCCCACCCGGCCTTCTTCGATCTCCTCCTCCAAATCGCCGGCGAGGGGCGCCTCACCGACGGGGCCGGGCGTGTCGCGTCCTTCAAGAACACCCTCGTCATCCTCACGAGCAACCTGGGCGCGCAGCACGAGGGCGTGGGGCGCCTCGGCTTCGGGGGCGGCGCCGCGGACGCAGACGCCCGCTACCTGGCCGCGGTCCGCGAGGCCTTCCGACCGGAGCTGGTCGGACGCCTCGACCGGGTCATTCCCTTCGCGCCGCTGACGCCCGAGGAGACCGGGCGCATCGCCTCCATCCTGCTCGGACGCATCGCCGATCGCCGAGGCCTGACCGATCGCGGCGCCACCCTCACGGTCAGCGAGGGCGCGCGGCAGGCGCTGTCGGAAGCCGGCTACTCCGCCGCCTACGGCGCCCGCGCGCTCCGGCGCAGCCTCGACCAGACCGTCGCCGCGCCCATCGCCCGCGGCCTCAGCGCCCACGCCTCGGAGGGCCCCTTCGCCATCCACCTGAGGCTTCCGAACGAAGGCCCGCCGCCGGGACGCCTGGCGCATGAAGCGGAGGCGGGACCGGCGCGCCTTCATTTCGTGGTGCGCAAGGAAGAGGCGGCCGCGAGCCTCGATGGCCTCGAGGCGGCCTTCGCGCTCCGCCGGGAGCTCGCCCGGGGCCTCACGCTCCCCGCGGTGGAGGCGCGCGTCGAGGCCGAGGACTTCGCGAAGGCCCGGATGGCGCAGCTCTTCTCCCCGCGACGGAACCGGAAGGGGAAGCTCGTCCCGCCGCCGAAGGCGGACGGCGTGGAGGTCGCGACGCTCCAACGCGCGCTCCATCAGGCGGAGCTCCTCCTGACCCCCTTGCGCGACGCGCAGGGGGAGGCGCACGCGCTCGAAGAGCTGCTCCTCGACGCGATGCAGGCGCGGGAGCCGCTTCCGGACGTCGACGCCGAGCGGCGGGCGCTTCGCCAGCGCTTCCGCATGGCGCTCCTCGAGGTACTCCTCGAGACCGACCGCCGGGACATGGTCCTGGCGCTCGTCGAGGAGCTGGACGCGGGTCGCACGCTCGACCATTGGCTCGGCTCGCTCCTCCGGGAGCACGAGGAGCGCGGTTGGAGCCTGACCTTCCACGTACGCGGCGAGACGGGCTGGCGCCTCGAGGGGGTGCCGCCGGAGAAGCTCCCCTTCGGCCCGGAGCGCTCGCCGAAGGAGATGCGCGCGCGCCTCGAGGCACCGGAGCGGGACCCGCTCTCGGTGCTGCTCCGCGTGCGCGGGCCCCACGCCGGGACGATCCTCGCCTGCGAGGCGGGGCTCCATCGCTACCTGGGCGTGCCCCCCCTCGCCGACGGGGCTTTTCATCGCGTGCGGACCGTCGCCTTCCGCACGGAGCTCCGCGTTCCCCGGGACCTCCGCCACCCCGCGCTCCACCCGAGCGGCCGCGAGTCGCCGAGCCGGCTCCTCAAGCTCCCCGCCGAGCGCTACACGGACCTCCGCGCCCAGCCTTCGCGCGCCGCCGATTACATCGACGCGCCGCCGGCGGATCACTGGAAGCGCGCCCATGTGGACGAGCTGGCGCTCCGGACGCTGATCCGCCTGGACGAAGCCGGCTCCCGCGCGTCGCTTTACGCGGCACCGCTCGAGGCCCCGACGGCGGCGGAGGTCGCGAAGCAGGCCAAGGAGGCCGAGGCCCGCGGCGAGCCCGGCCGCGACGGGGGAACGCGATGAGGCTGCTGGTCCCCGTCTACCACCGGCGCTCCGCGGGGGAGGTCACCTGGACCACGCTCGGGCTCCAGCCGCACGTCGTGACCGTGAGCGCGACCGGGACCTCGCGGCTCCTCGAGCTGCTCCGGCGCCGCCTGAAGGAGCTCTTGAAGGAGCGGAGCGGCGCAGAGCTGCGTCCCTTCCTCCACGCGGGCGACCTCCGCCTCGAGCGGCTTCGTCTCGACCTGCGGCTCGCCGGCGAGAAGCGGCGGCGCGTGGTGGGGACCTTCCCGGTGGTCGTCGAGCGGAGGGTCCTCACGGCCACCATGGCCGACGAGCCCATCGAGCGCATCGACGTCGCGTACCACCCGCTCCGCCAGACCGAGTCCTTCGTCGTCGACCCGCACGACACGCTCGTCCGCCAGGCCACGCGCTTCTTCGCGGAGCGCTGGGAGGCGCTCGACGAAAGGGAGGTCGACGCGCTCGTCTCCCCACCGCGGAAGGACGGCCTCAAGCCCGTCGCGCTGACGGGCAAGACCGCCTCGCTCCTCGACCGCCTCCCGAAGAAGGACGGGGGCCTCTGGGACGACCTCAAGATCAACGCGGCCAAGGGCGCGAAGAAGGGCAAGAAGAAGGGGAAGACGCCGATCCTGCAGCGCCTCGGCGACGACCTCACGCCGCGCGCCGTGGATGGGAGCCTCGGGAGCGGACGCCCGCGGGAGCCCTATCGAAGCCAGCTCCAGGCGCTGCTCTGCGGCGCGCGCAAGCGGCCCGTGGTGCTCCTCGGCCCGCCGGGCGTCGGGAAGCGGACGCTGCTCCGGCACGCGGTGAGCGACATGCTCGAGGCGGACGGCTGGTCCATGCACCGAAACCTCGACGAGGTGACGCACGTCTGGAGCATGGCCGCGAGCCGCCTCATCGCCGGCATGTCCTACCTCGGCGAGTGGGAGAAGCGCTGCGGCGAGCTCGTCGACGAGGCCCAGCGGAACCGCGTCGTGCTCTTCTTCGAGGACCTCGTCGCGCTCGGCCGCGCGGGTCAGAGCAAGGAGAGCCAGCGGAGCATGGCGGACTTCTTCCGCGGCCCCGTGGAGCGCGGTGACCTGGTGATGATCGGCACCGCCACGGAGAGCCAATGGGCGCGCCTCGAGGACGAGGCGCCGGCCTTCGCGCGCCTCTTCGCCACGATCCGCGTGGACGAGCCGGGCGGCGCCGAGACGCTCCGCATGATGCTCCACGAGGCCCGGCGCCTCGAGCGCGAGCACGAGGTCGGGTTCAAGAGCGGCGCCTTCCGGACCATCCTCGAGGTCGGGGCGCCGCTCCTCCCGGACCAGGCCTTGCCCGGCAAGGCCCTGGAGCTCCTTCGGCGCCTCGGTCGCGACTTCGCCGGGTCCCAGGCGCTCGCACATGACGGCGAGATCGAGGAGGACGACGTGCTCGACGTGCTCGCCGAGCGAACGGGGCTCCCGCAGTTCCTGCTCGAGCGACGCGTCGACCTGAGCCTCGACGCCGTCGCCCTGGACCTCGAGGAGGGCGTGGTGGGTCAGCGGCCCGCGGTGCGCGCGGTGGCCGAGCTGGTGCTGCAGGTGCGCGCCGGGCTCACCGACCCCGGCCGCCCCTACGGCGTCTACCTCTTCACGGGTCCGACGGGCACGGGCAAGACCCAGCTCGCGAAGGAGCTCGCGCGTTACCTCTACGGCGGCTCGGACGATGGCGCGGAGCGGCTCGTGCGCTTCGACATGGGTGAGCTCTCCGGGCCGGACGCGGTCTCCCGGCTCGTCGGGGACCGCGCGGCCCCGCGGGGGCTCCTCACCGAAGCCGCGCGGCAGCAGCCCTTCTGCGTGCTGCTCCTCGACGAGATCGAGAAAGCGCACCCCTCGGTGCTCTACCTGCTCCTCCAGCTCCTCGAGGACGGGCGGCTCACCGACGCCGCCGGCGACCTCGCGAACTTCACGCGCACGGTCATCGTGATGACCTCGAACCTCGGGGCTCGGGCGAAGGCGAGCGTGGGCTTCGGCGAGGCGAGCGACGCGAGCCTCGCGGCGGACGTGGCGCAGGCCGTGCGGGCGTTCTTTCCGCCGGAGCTCTTCAATCGCATCGACCGGGTCGTGCCCTTCGCGCCGCTCGGGCGCGACGCCGCCGAGACCATCGCCCGCCGGGAGCTCGAGTCCCTGCTGGCGCGCCGGGGGCTCACGGAGCGGAACGTCTTCGTGTCGACGCACGCGAGCGCCGCGCGGCGCATGGCCGAGGAGGCCTTCGACCCGAGCGCGGGGGCGCGGAGCGTCCGCCGTTACCTCGAGACGGAGGTCGGGGCGCAGCTGGCCGAGCACCTCGCCTCCCGCGCCCGAGGCGAGATGGAGGTGGTGCGCCTCTACGCGGACCCCGAGGCCACCGACGCCCCCTTCCGGCTGGCGAGCGAGTCCCTCGTGGAGGCCCCGCCCCTCGACGCGCGCTACGCCATCGAGGGGCTCGAGGAGGCGCCCTTCCCGGCGCTCCTCGCCCGGCTGCCGGACGCCTTGGCGGAGCTCGACGCGCTGATGCAGGGCGGCGGGATCGAGCGCCTCGGCTCGGCGCTGGGGGCGTCCCTCGAGGGCTTCGCCGCGGGCCGGGCCGAGGCCGCCGACGCCGCCTATTACCTCGAGCTGCTCCGGGACGAGGTCGCTGCGTTCCGCGAGCGCCTCGACGCCTGGGTGAACGACCCCCAGCAGCGCGAGCTCGCCGAGCTCGAGGCGCGCATCGACGGGCGCCGCGTGAAGACCCAGCGGACCACCTACCGCTCCGACCTGCCGATGCCGCGCGTGCGCACCCTCGACCGCCGCTGGATCCAAACCCTGCGCCCGCCGGACCGGGACGGCGTGCTCCAGGCGCTCGCCGAGGTGGGCTTCCTCCGCCGCGCGCTCGCCGCCCCCGCCGGCGAGGGCTACGCCTGTCACCTCGAGCTCCAGCGCGTCACCCCGCGCTCGAGCCGGGCGCGCCTCCTCGCGACCCTCGCCGCGTCCTACGCGGGCGCCCGCGGCGAGGTCGTCGCCGCCGCTCACGAGCACGAGGGCGAGTTCGTGGCGCTTTCGACCGAGGACCTCCCGCGCCTCTCGAAGATGGACCCGCAGCGGCTGGTGCTGGCCGTGGTCGGCGTGCAGGCCCGGGACTTCTTCCGCGAGGACGAGGGGAGCCACGTGCTCGCAGCCGTCGCCGAGGGCTCGGAGATCGTCCGCGTGCGCGTGCTTCCCGCGGACCGCACGCCGCTGGCGCGCCTCGAGGAGAGCCGTGACGCCCGCCGCGCGTTCGAGCGCGCCCTGGACGAGGGCCTGACGCCGCTCCGGTTCGAAGAGCATGAGCGGCTGAAGGGCATGACCGCGGCTGTCCGCGTCCACTCCCTGGCCAAGACGCTGCTGGCACCCTGCACCCCGG
>JBCDGX010000319.1:0-6838 GCA_038750805.1 Myxococcota bacterium | reverse complement strand
GGTCGAGGCCCTCGCGCTCGGCCTCGGCCTTCACCGCGACGGAGCCCGGGACGACGAGCGCGCGCACGCCCTCGGCCACGCTCCTGCCGGCGAAGACCGCCGCCGCCGCCCGCAGATCCGTGAGCCGCGCGTTCGTGCACGAGCCGACGAAGACCACGTCGACCTTCCGCCCGAGGAGCGGCTTGCCGGGCTCGAGCTCCATGTAGCGGAGCGCGCGCTCGTACTGGCTTCGGAGCTGCGTGTCGGCGACGCCCGCGGGGTCCGGCACGGCCTCGTCGATGGCGATGCCCTGGCCCGGGTTCGTGCCCCAGGTGATGCGCGGCGCGATGGTCCGCGCGTCGATGCGGAGCTCGCGGTCGAAGGCCGCGTCCGCGTCCGTCGGCAGCGCCTTCCAGCGCGTGAGGGCCGCGTCCCAGGCCGCGCCCTTGGGCGCCCGCTCCTTGTTCGCGAGGTAGGCGAAGGTCGTGTCGTCCGGGGCGATCATCCCGGCCTTCGCGCCGGCCTCGATGCTCATGTTGCAGACCGTCATGCGGCCTTCCATGTCGAGGGCCTCGATGGCCTCGCCGGCGTACTCGAGCACGTGGCCCGTCGCGCCGCCGACGCCGATGCGCGCGATGAGCGCGAGGATCAGGTCCTTCGCCTCGATGCCCGCCGGGAGGCGCCCGTCGAAGGTGACGCGGAAGGTCTTCGGCCGGCGCTGAAGCAGGCATTGGGTCGCGAGCACGTGGCCGACCTGGCTCGTGCCGATGCCGAAGGCGAGGGCGCCGAAGGCCCCGTGCGTGGAGGTGTGGCTATCGCCGCAGCAGATCGTCATGCCCGGCCGCGTGAGCCCGCGCTCCGGGCCCACCACGTGCACGATGCCGTTGCCCTCCTCGCCGAGGGCGAAGAGCTCGATGCCGTGGCGCGCGCAGTTCTCCCGCAGCACCTCGAGCTGCGCCCGGGCGGCGTCGTTCACGATGGCGAAGCGCCCGTCGCTCCCGCGCGTCGTGGGCGTCGAGTGGTCCATCGTCGCGACCGTGCGATCGGGCCGGCGGACCTCGAGGTTCCGCGACGCGAGCTCGGCGAAGGCCTGCGGGGAGGTCACCTCGTGCACGAGGTGGAGGTCCACGTAGAGCACCGTCGGGCGCTCCGGCGCCTCGGCGACGACATGGCTCTCCCAGACCTTCTCGAAGAGCGTGCGCCCAGGGGCGTCGGCGGCGGCGTGCTCGTTCACGCGACCCGCCCCGCGGCGCTCTCGCTGGCCTCTTCGTCGAGGGCCGCGCGCGCCGCGAGCACCCGGTTCACGGCGGAGAGGTAGGCCTTCGCGCTGGCGACGACGATGTCCGTGTCCGTGCCGTGGCCGTGGAAGACGCGCGCCTGCTCGCCGCCCTCGGGCACGAGGCGGGCGCGCGGGTCCTTCGGGCGCACGCGCACGCGCACCTCGCCGAGGGCGTCGATGCCGCTCGTGACGGACTGGATGGCGTACTCGAGGAGGTCGACGGCCGCGTCCGGGCCCGAGAGCTGCGCCGCCACCTCGTCGATGGCCCGGTAGACCGCGTCGACGGGGCCCGTGCCCACCTTGGCGAGCACGTGCTCCTCCGGGGCGTCCGCCGAGCCGGTCTCGAGGCGCACGGTGGCCGTGGGCATGCCCATGGACCCACAGGCGACCTGAAGCCCCGCGAGGCGGATGCGTTCGACGGGGAGGGCGATGTCGTCGCTCACGAGCGCGACCAGATCCGCGTCGGTGATCGACTTCTTCTTGTCCGCGAGCTCCTTGAAGCGCGCGAAGGCCTTCTCGAGCGCGTCGCCCTCGAGCGGGTAGGCGAGCTCGACGAGGCGCGCCTTGAAGGCCGCACGCCCCGAGTGCTTGCCGAGCACGAGCTGCGTGTGCGCGGCGCCCACGGTCTCGGGGCGCATGATCTCGTAGGTCTCGGCGTGCTTGAGCATGCCGTCCTGGTGGATGCCTGCCTCGTGGGCGAAGGCGTTCGCGCCGACGATGGCCTTGTTCGGCTGGACGAGCATGCCTGTCACGCGGCTCACGAGGTGGCTCGCGCGGGTGAGCTGCGTCGCGTCGACCTGCGTGTCGAGGCCCATCTTCGCCCGCCGCGTGCGGAGGGCCATGACGATCTCCTCGAGCGAGGTGTTGCCCGCGCGCTCGCCGATACCGTTCACGGCCACCTCGACCTGCCGCGCGCCCGCGCGCACCGCGGCGAGGCTGTTGGCGACCGCGAGGCCGAGGTCGTCGTGGCAGTGGACGCTGATGACGACGCCATCGCCGACGGCGTCGCGCACGGTCTTGATGCGCGCCTCCATCTCGTCCGGGAGCACGTAGCCGACCGTGTCCGGGACGTTCAGCGTCGTGGCGCCGGCCTCCGTCGCCGCGCGGAAGGCCTCGGCGAGGAACGCGAGCTCGGTGCGCCCGGCGTCCTCGGCGCTGAACTCGACGTCGGCGCAGAGCGAGCGCGCGTAGGCGACCATCTCGCGAATGCGCGCGAGCACCTCGTCCTTGCTCATGCGCAGCTTGTGCTCGCGATGGATGGGCGAAGTCGCGAGGAAGGTATGGATGCGCGGGCGCGCGGCCGGCTGCACGGCCTCCCAGGCCTTGTCGATGTCGCCCTTCGTCGCGCGGGCGAGGCCGCAGACGATGGGCGGGCCGCTCTGCGGGCGGCCGACGACGGGCTCGAGGCCGACGGTCTCGGCGACGCCACGCACGGCGCGGAGGTCGTCCGGCGAGGCCGCGGGGAAGCCCGCCTCGATGACGTCGACGCCGAGGCGACTGAGGGTCTTGGCGACCTCGAGCTTCTCCTTCGAGGTCATCGTCGCGCCCGGGGATTGCTCCCCGTCGCGCATGGTCGTGTCGAAGATGCGGACCACGTCCCCGTTGGGGTGATAGCCGTGCCACTGAAACTCCGGCCGTCCGCCGGGGCGCGTGTGCGAGTCGCCGCTCATGGGATCACTCCGCCGGGGGCGGCGCGGCGGCTCCCACCGCTACCGTGGGCGCGTCGGTGCGCACGGGCTCACCGTCGGCCGTCACGGGCTGAACGAAGGGCATCATCGCGCGGAGCTTGCCGCCGACGGCCTCGATGGGCTGCTCGCGCTCCGCGGCGCGACGGGCGGTGAAGGCCGGGCGCCCGGCGGCGTCCTCGTCGACCCAGGCCTTGGCGAAGGAGCCGTCGCGGATCTCCGCGAGGATCTGCTTCATGGCCTGCTTCGAGGACTCGCCGACCACGCGCGGGCCGCTCTCGTAATCGCCGCGCTCGGCCGTGTCGCTGATCGAGTAGCGCATGTAGCCGAGGCCGCCCCGGTACATGAGGTCGACGATGAGCTTCAGCTCGTGCAGGCACTCGAAGTACGCGACCTCGGGCTGGTAGCCGGCCTCGACGAGGGTCTCGAAGCCCGCCTTCACGAGCTCGCTGACGCCGCCGCCGAGCACGGCCTGCTCACCGAAGAGGTCCGTCTCCGTCTCCTCCTCGAAGGTCGTCGTCAGGATGCCGGCGCGCCCGGCGCCGATGGCCGAGGCGTAGCTCAGCGCGTTCGCGTCGGCCTCGCCGCTCGCGTCCTGATGCACGGCCACGAGCGCCGGCACGCCGCCGCCCTCCTGGAAGGTCTCGCGCACGCGATGGCCGGGGCCCTTCGGCGCGACCATGGAGACGTCGACGCCCGCCGGCGGCTGGATCTGCCCGAAGCGCACGTTGAAGCCGTGGGCGAACATCAGCGTGTCGCCGTCCTTCAGGGCCGGCGCCACGTGCGTGTCGTAGACGGCCTTCTGCTTGGTGTCCGGCGCGAGCACCATGATCACGTCGGCCTCTTCGCAGGCCTCACGGATGCCGAGGACCCGCAGGCCTGCGGCCTCCGCCTTGGCGCGCGAGGTCGAGCCCTCGCGCAGGCCGACGCGCACGTCGACGCCGCTCTCCATCAGGTTGAGAGCATGGGCGTGGCCCTGGGAGCCGAAGCCGATCACCGCGACCTTCTTGCCGCGAATGCGGCCGAGGTCGGTGTCCCGGTCGTAGCGAATCTGCGCCATCACGCTGCCTTTCCCCGCCCGAGCTCGGGCTTCTCCACCGAACGGGTCATCGCGACCGCGCCCGTCTGGGCGAGCTCGACGATTCCGTAGGGCTCGAGGACGCCGGCCAGCCTCTTCACCTGGCTCGGTCGCCCCGTCATCTCGATCACCAGCATCTCGGTCCCCACGTCGACGGCGCGGGCGCCGAAGACCTCGAGGAGCTGGAGCACCTCCGGCCGCTGCGTCTGCCCGACGGCGACCTTGATCAGCGCGAGAACGCGCTGCACGCGCTCGTGCGTCGTCACGTCGTCCACGCGGAGCACGGGGACGAGCTTGTAGAGGTTCGCCTCGAGGCGCTTGGCCTGGCTCGCGTCCGCGCGGCACTCGATGGTCATGCGCGAGACGCCCTCTTCGTGCGTCGGGCCGACGTGGAGCGAGTCGATGTTCCGCGCGCGGCGCCGGAAGAGGCTGGCCACGCGGTCGAGGACGCCGGGGCGGTCCTCGACGTGCACCACGAAGGTGCGCCGGTCGTCGGCCTCCGGGGCCGTGGTGTCCATGCCGGTCATTCCTCGTCCGCTCCCGTCTCGAAGATCGGGTTGTGCGCGCCGCCCTCGTGCGGGCGCTGGATCATGTCGGCGAGGTCCGCGCCGCTCGGCACCATCGGGTAGACGTTGTCTTCCTGCTCGACGCGGAAATCGATGACCACCGTGCCGCGCGTCGCCCGGGCCTCGGCCACCACGTCCGCGACCTCGGCGCGCGTCGTCGCGCGCAGGCCGACGAGCCCGTGGGCCTCGGCGAGCTTCACGAAGTCCGGGCTCGCCATGGGCGTCGCCACGTAGCGGCCGCCGTAGAACATCTCCTGCCACTGGCGGACCATGCCCAGGTAGCCGTTGTTGATGATGGCGATCTTCACCTCGAGCCCCTCCTGGGCGCAGGTGCTGAGCTCGCAGGCGGTCATCTGGAAGCCGCCGTCGCCGACGACGACCCAGATCTCCTCATCCGGGCAGGCGAAGCGCGCGCCCATGGCCGCCGGGAGCGCGAAGCCCATGGTGCCGAGGCCGCCGCTCGTCAGGAGCGAGCGCGGCGTGTCGTGCTTGTAGTACTGGGCCTCCCACATCTGGTGCTGACCGACGTCGCTCACGACGAGCGCCTCGCCCTCGGTGAAGCGGTAGAGGTCGTGGATGACGTGGGCGGCGTAGAGGTGGCCTTCGTCGGGAAGCGAGACGATGTCGCGCACCGCCGAGTCGCCCTTCATCGCGTCGAGGACGGCCCACCAGTCCTCGCGCGTCGTCTTCGTGAGCGCGGGGAGGAGCCGGTTCAGCACGTCGCGCACGTCGCCGACGATGGGGAGGTCGACCTTCACGTTCTTGTCGATCTCCGCCGGATCGAGCTCGACGTGGATCTTCTTGGCCTTCGGCGCGTAGGTCGCGAGGCGCCCCGTGACGCGGTCGTCGAAGCGCATGCCGAGGGCGATGAGGAGGTCGGCCTCCTGAATCGCCTGATTCACCCAGGCTTCGCCGTGCATGCCCATCATGCCGAGGCTCTTCGGGTGCGTGCCGGGGAAGCCGCCGAGGCCGAGCAGGGTTTGCGAGACCGGGATGTCCGTCGCGTCGACGAAGGCGCGGAGCTGCGCCGTGGCGTCGCCCTCGATGATGCCGTGGCCGGCCAGGATGAGGGGCTTCTCCGCCGCCTCGATCATCCGGACGGCTTCCTCGAGGTCCGCCGGGAGGGGCTCGTGCTCCGGGCGGTAGCCGGGCAGGCAGAGGGGCGCGTCGTCCCACTCGAGCCGGGCCTTGCCCTGCTGGGCGTCCTTGCAGATGTCGACGACGACGGGGCCCGGGCGGCCGCTCCGCGCGACGTAGAAGGCCTCCCGGAGCGTCGGCACGACCTCCTCCGGCTTGGTCACGAGGTAGTTGTGCTTGGTGATCGGCAGGGTGACGCCCGTGATGTCCGTCTCCTGGAAGGCGTCCGTCCCGAGCACGCTCGAGGGCACCTGCCCGGTGATGCAGACCATGGGGACCGAGTCGAGCATCGCCGTCGCGATGCCCGTGACGAGGTTCGTGGCGCCGGGGCCGCTCGTCGCGAGGCAGACGCCGACCTTGCCGCTGGCGCGGGCGTAGCCGTCGGCCATGTGGGACGCGCCCTGCTCGTGGCGCGTGAGCACGTGGTGCACCGGGTAGCGCGCCATGGCGTCGTAGGCGGGCATGATCGCGCCGCCGGGGTAGCCGAAGACCACGTCCACGCCCTCCCGTACGAGCGCTTCCCAGAGGAGCGCGGCGCCGCTGAGCTCGGTCCCGAGGGGGCTCAGCGCGCGTTCGGGGGTCCGCGTCGCGGACGGGGCGGTCGGCGTGGCGTCGGCGTGCAGCACGGGGCGTCTCCGGTGAGGGGCGGACTCGGCTCAGAACATGTTGTCGGCGAAGCGCAGCCCGAGGCGCTCGGCGCGGCAGCGGCGCAGGACCTCGCTGGTCTTCGGGAGCTGGGGGGCGGCGCGGTCGGCGGCGGCCAGCGTGCTGGCCTTCGTGGCGGTCGTGGTCTTCTTCATGGCGGGTCTCCTCGTGGGGTTGGGTCAGGCGTTCACGGGGAACGTTCGAAGGTGGAAACGGACGAATGCCGAACGAAACGAAGGTTGAAACGAAAAAGCCCCCGCGGCTCGAGGCAGCGGGGGCGTTTCGGCGGCAGCGTCGCGTCGCTAACCGGCCGGCGTCCCCGCGGGCGTAATCCCGAGGATCGGGAGGGGGAGCACGACGGACAGAGCGCGGCGAACGCCGCTCGCCGGGGCGGCGAGGGCCTCGCGGACCCAGAATTGGTCGTCGAGCGTCGTCACGGAAGGCGTTGTGGCCTCGCCTTTGGAGTGCG